>JBASTF010000242.1:0-6954 GCA_049274755.1 Rubrivivax sp.
CGGCAGCCCCGCCGGCTGCCGCAAACGCCGCGCAAACGCGGCGCGCCCACGCCACGCGCTCTGCGTCGGGCATGAAGGCGGCCTGCACTGCTGCCACCTGTCTGGGGTGGATGCACAGCTTGGCGCCGAAACCCAGGCGCCGTGCGCGCTCGGCGTCGGCGCGCAGCCGCACCGCGTCGTCGATGGCGGTGCTGACGCCATCGGCCGGCGCGTCCAGCCCGCCCAGGCGCGAGGCCAGCACCACCTGCGAACGGAAGTACAGCAGTTCGTTTTCTGTGCCTTCGGGGTCGCAGTCGATGCCCAGGTCCAACGCCAGGTCGACGCTGCCGAAGACCAGCCGGACGACGCCCGGCACACGCGCAATGTGGCGCGACTCCTCGACGCCGCGCGCCGATTCAATGATCGCCAGCACGTCCTTGAAGCAGGCCTCGAAGGCGCTGCAGACGGCGTCGATGCCATCGGCCTTGGGCAGCATCACGCCCGCCACGCCGGGGTGCCGGCACAGCTCGAGGTCGTCCTCGAACCACGGCGTGCCGGCGGCATTGATGCGCACCACCACTGGCGCGGACTCGTCCAGCGCATCGGCCAGGGCGTCGCGCGCGCCGGCTTTCGCTGCGGGCGCCACTGCATCCTCGAGATCGACAATCACCGCGTCGGCCCCCGAGGCGCGCGCCTTGGCGTAGCGCTCGGGCCGGTTGGCGGGAACGAACAGGTAGGCGCGTGGCGACGCGCCGGCGGCGACGGCGGCGCTCACTGGACTACCCTCCCTTCAACGTTGAACGAGAGGTGATGCAGGGTTGTCCACGGCGGCGGTTGGTCGGCGCTTGCGACGGACCGACCGACCGCCGCGGTGGGCAACCCGTGTTTGACGGGACGGCCTCCGCAGGAGGATCGTTCGAATCGACTTCCGTGCCCTTGCAGTGACTGCCAGCGGCGCTGGCCGCTCGACGGCCCGCATGAGACCCGCAGCCTGCAAGATGCCGGAAGACCCAGACGGGCTACAGGGTGTTGCGCCGCACCGACCGTCACACCAGTGAGCGTGTGTGAGCGCCGATCAGTGAGCGTCCCGCGTGGGCTTCCGGCACGGCAAGTCATACCCCAACTTGCAGGAGTCTGTCCATGGGTGCTGTTTTCGCCGGGCTGGACTGGGCCAGCCGAAATCATGCCTTGTGCATCATCGACATGCGCGGAGTCGTGCGCTTGCAGCTCGATGTGGAGCACACCGCCGATGGACTGCACAAGCTGATGCGGGCGCTGCGCGCGCATGGCGTGCGGCGCATCGCGATCGAGCGTCCCTCGGGGCTGTTGGTCGACGCTCTGGTCGATGCCGGCTTCGAGGTCGTGCCCGTCCATCCCAACGCGGTCAAGGCCACTCGACCGCGCTACCGCAGCCACGGCGGTAAGTCCGACGCCAGCGACGCCTACCTGCTGGCCGATCTGCTGCGTACCGACGGCCACCGCTTCAAGCCCTTGGCCCAGCAGAGCGACGAGATCCGCGCTTTGCGCGCGCTGGTGCGCGGCCGCGATGACCTGGTCGCCACGCGCGTGCAACTGGCCAATCAGCTGCGCAGTCTGCTCGAGTCGTACTGGGCCGGCGCCGCCGAAGTCTTCGCCGACGTCGACTCGCCCATCGCGCTGGCCTTCATCCAGCGCTATCCCACGCCCGAAGCGGCCACCCGGCTCGGCCCCAAGCGCATGGCCGCCTTCTGCGCGCAGCACGCTTACTGCGGTCGACGCAGTGCCGAGGACTTGCTGCAGCGGCTGCACGACGCCCCGAGCGTCGAGCTGGGCGAATTGGAGATGGAGGCCAAGGGTGAACTCGCCAGCAGCCTGGCCCGCACCCTGGCCAGGCTCGTCGAGCAAATCCGCTTGCTGTCCAGTCGGATCGAGCATCACATCGCCAACTGCGACGATGGCCCGATCCTCATGAGCTTCCCGCGCGCCGGGCGCATCTGCGCCGCGCAGATCCTGGCCGAGCTCGGCAGCGTGCGCGAGCGCTTCGACTCTGACGAACACATCGCTGCCGAAGCCGGCGTCGCTCCCGTCACCTACGCGTCGGGCAAGCACAAGGCCGTGGCCTTCCGATGGGCCTGCAACCACCGCCTGCGTGCCGCGTTGACCTGCATGGCCGACAACTCGCGACATGCCAGCGCCTGGGCGGCCGCCATTTACGCGAAGGCTCGGGGACGCGGTTGCGACCATCCCCATGCCGTGCGCATGCTCGCGCGCGCCTGGGTGCGCGTTATCTGGCGTGCGTGGATCGACCGCAAACCCTACGACCCCGCCTCGCACCGCGGCGCTCAACTGCAATTCAAAACGGCGGGGGGTTGACACAGGGTGTCTCATGCCGGCAGCCAGCGGCCCATGCGGGGCGCGTCAGCCACGCCCCAGGTGCGGGCGATCAGCGCGTCCATTTCGGCCGGCGTTGCCGCGCCGCCGTAGGCGGCAAGACGGCGCGCCTTGTCCTCGAGCTCGGGGCGGCTGAGGGAATTGCCCGGGTCGCCCTTGGGCTCGTCGACACGCGCCTGCAGCGTGCGCCCGTCCTGCGTGCGCACGATGACCTTGCCGATCCAGCGCTGCGGATAGGCCGTGTCGACCTCGGTGTCGAGTTGCATCGTGACCTTGTCGCGCAACGCGGCGATGCGGGGCGCCAGGAAGTGGCGATCGAACTCGTCCAGGCCCGCATAACCGTGTTCGGCCACCAGGGCGAGCACGGTACCCATCGAGAACTTGGCCTGGTGGACGGTGCCGGGCACGACGACGCGGCCGAGCACGTCGATGGCACCCTGGTGGACCTGCGCGGTGATGGCGGCGATGTCATCGGGCTTCAGCCGGTGCTCGCGCATCATCAGCAGCAGCGCATCGGCGCTGGGGTGGGTGTGGCGACACGAGGCGTGGTACTTGAACGAAGTCTCGGCCGTCGCCCAGCGACTGCCCAGCCCGGCGGTCAGGCGCGCAGGGTCGGCATCGCTCGACATGCCGGCAGCCAGGCCCTGCGCGCCTTCAAGAACTTGGCGCGCGCCGGTGAAACCGGCCTGTGCCAGGTAGGCCGAGGCCAGCCCGGCCGATGCGGCATGGGCGCAGTGCAGTTGCTTGGAATCGGCGGCATCGCGCAGGAATTCCCAAAGTCCGGCCGCCTGCGTGCCGGCGCTGCCGAAGGCGTGCAGCATCTGCGCCGCGTCCAGCCGCAGCAGCCGACCGGTGGCGGCCGCGGCGGCCAGCGTGCCCGCCGTGGCGGTCGTGTGGAAGATGCGGTAGTGCGAACGGCCGAGGAATTCGCCGACGCGGATGCCGACCTCGTAGCCCGCCACCGCCGCGGCCAGGAACTCGCGCCCGCTGGCACCGATGGCCTGCGCCACCGCCAGCGCCGGCGGGAAGACGACCGCCGCGGGGTGGAATACCGAGCCGTTGTGCACGTCGTCCTGCTCGACCACATGCGAAGCCGCCGCGTTGACCATGGCGGCGAAATGCGGCGAGGTCATGCGCCGCGTGATCAGCACTTCGGCGCTGCCGTCGGCCGGCCCCATGCTGCACGCATAGGCCTCGATGGCCTGCACCGCGCGGGCGCTCTTGCCCGCCAGCGCGGAGCCGGCCCAATCCAGGAACAGATCTTCGGTGCGCCGCAGCACCGGCGCCGGAATGCTGTCGAAGCGCAGGCCGGCGGCGAAGGCGGCCAGCCTGGCGCTGTGGGTGTCTTGCGTGCTCATGAACGGCCCTTCAGGCTCAGACCGCGCGCTCGGCACGCAGACGCGCGCAGACGCGCGATGTCGGCCGCGCTGCAGCCCAGTTCGGCCAGGATGGCATCGGTGTGCTGGCCCAGGGCCGGCACCGGGCCCATCGGCGGGGGCTCGTCGCCCGACAGGTGGTGAGGCGGGTACAACGCCGGCACCGGCCCGCCCGGCGTGCCGATTTCGGCCCAACGCCCGCGCGCCCGCAGTTGCGGATGATTCCACAGGTCGGCCATCTCGTTGAGCTGGGCGTTGGCGATCTGCGCGTCTTCCAGGCGCTCGATCAGCTGCGCCGCCGTCAGCTTGGAAAGCACGGCGTCGATGATGGGAAACAGCTTGTCCTTCTGCGCCAGGCGGTTGGCGTTGCCCAGGTACTGCTTGGCCAGCGCCGGCTGCAGCAGGACCTTGTCGCAGAAGGCCGTCCATTCGCGGTCGTGCTGCACGCCCAGCACCACCGACTTGCCGTCGCCGCAGGTGAAAGGGCCGTAGGGGTAGATGGCGGCGTGCGAGGCGCCGGCACGCACCGGCGGCGGCTGGCCCTCGAAGGTGTAGTAGAGCGGGTAGCCCATCCATTCCGACATCGCCTCGAGCATCGAGATTTCGAGCCGCTGGCCGCGGCCGGTGCGCCCACGCTCCAGCAGCGCGGCCAGCACGCTGCTGTAAGCGTACATGCCGGCGGCGATGTCGGCGATCGACAGCCCGGCCTTGGACGGATGCTCGGGCGTGCCGGTCACCGAGACGAAGCCTGATTCGCTCTGGATCAGCAGGTCGTAGGCCTTCTTCTCGGTGTACGGGCCGCCGTCGCCGTAACCCGAGATGTCGCACACCACGATGCGCGGGTTGATGGGCGCGAGGCTGGCATGGTCCAGGCCCATGCGTGCGGCCGCACCGGGCGCGAGGTTCTGCACCAGCACGTCGGCGCGCTCCACCAGCTTCTGCAGCACCGCCCGCGCGCCGGGGTTCTTCAAGTCCAGCGTCAGGCTTTCCTTGCCGCGGTTGCACCAGACGAAGTGCGAGGCCGAGCCGCGTGTGCGCGTGTCGTAGGCACGGGCGAAGTCGCCCTCGCCGGGGCGTTCGACCTTGATGACGCGTGCGCCCAGGTCGGCCAGCTGCCGGGTGCAGAACGGCGCCGCGATGGCGTGTTCCAGCGTGACAACCAGCATGCCTTGCAAGGGAAGCATCGCCATCCTTCAGAATGAACGCGGCAGGCCGAGCACATGCTCGGCCACGTAGGACAGGATCAGGTTGGTCGAGATCGGCGCCACTTGGTACAGCCGCGTCTCGCGGAACTTGCGCTCGATGTCGTATTCGCAGGCAAAGCCGAACCCGCCGTGGGTCTGGATCGCCGCATTGGCGGCCTCCCAGGAGGCCTTGGCCGCCAGATACTTGGCCATGTTGGCCTCGGCGCCGCAGGCTTCGTGGGCGTCGAACAGGTCGCAGGCGCGCCATCGCATCAGGTCGGCGGCTTCCAGCTCGATGTGGCTTTCGGCGATCGGAAACTGCACCGCCTGGTTCTGTCCGATGGGGCGATCGAACACACGCCGATCACGGGCGTAGGCCGCGCTGCGCTTGACGAACCAGCGCCCGTCGCCGATGCATTCGGCGGCGATCAGCGTGCGCTCGGCGTTCAGGCCGTCGAGGATGTACTTGAAGCCCTTGCCTTCCTCGCCGATCAGGTTCTCGGCCGGGATCTCCAGGTTTTCGAAGAACAGCTCGTTGGTCTCGTGGTTGACCATGTTGCGGATCGGGCGCACGGTCAGCCCGTTTCCGATCGCCTGATGCAGATCGACGATGAAGATCGACATGCCATCGGACTTGCGCTTGACCTCGGCCAGCGGCGTGGTACGCGCCAGCAGAATCATCAGGTCGCTGTGCTGGACGCGCGAGATCCACACCTTCTGGCCGTTGACGACGTAGCGGTCGCCGCTGGCGCTGCGCAGCGCGGTGGTCCTGAGCTTGGTGGTATCGGTGCCAGCGGTCGGCTCGGTCACGCCCATCGACTGCAGGCGCAACTCGCCAGTGGCGATCTTCGGCAGGTAGCGGCGCTTCTGCTCGGCCGAGCCATGGCGCAACAAGGTGCCCATGTTGTACATCTGGCCGTGGCAGGCTCCGGCGTTGCCACCGTTGCGGTTGACCTCTTCCATCACCACCGAGGCCTCGGCCAGGCCGAGGCCGGCGCCGCCGTATTCCTCGGGGATCATCACCGCCAGCCAACCGGCCTGGGTCAGGGCATCGACGAAGGCCTCGGGGTAGCCACGCGCGTCGTCGATGCCGCGGAAGTACTCGTCGGGGAAACGGCTGCACAGCTCGCGCAGGGCCGCTCGCAGTTCAGGATGGCGTTCGCGGGCTTCGGACATGGGGATGGGCGCAGGGCTGGAGGGACCGCAACTATTCTACCGAACATACGTTAGGTAGTGAAGAAGGGCAGCGCCGACGAGGTGCTGTCGGTCGCCGCCAGCGGCCGGCAGATCTACAGCGCCGACACGAGTTCGGGCACGGCCTGGAACAGGTCAGCCACCAGCCCGTAGTCGGCGACCTGGAAGATCGGCGCCTCGGCGTCCTTGTTGATGGCCACGATGACCTTGCTGTCCTTCATGCCCGCCAGGTGCTGGATGGCGCCGGAGATGCCGACCGCGACATACAACTGCGGCGCCACGATCTTGCCGGTCTGCCCGACCTGGTAGTCGTTCGGGGCATAGCCGGCGTCGACCGCGGCGCTCGAGGCGCCGAGCGCCGCGCCCAGCTTGTCGGCCAACGGCTCGAGCACGCCGTGGAACTTGTCGGCCGCACCGAGGCCGCGGCCGCCCGAGACGATGATGGATGCGGCCGTCAGTTCCGGCCGCTCCAACTTCACCACCTCGCGCCCGACCAGCTGCGTCAGGCCCAGGTCGGCAGCCGCCGCGATGCTTTCCACCGCCGCCGAGCCGCCGCTGGCCGCCACCGGGTCGAAGGCCGTGGTACGGATGCTCAGCACCTTGACATTGTCCTTGGACTGCACACGGGCGACGGCGTTGCCGGCGTAGAACGGGCGCTGGAAGGTGTCGGGCGACTCGACCGCCGTCACATCGGACAGCTGCGAGCTGTCGAGCAGCGCAGCCACGCGCGGCAGCACGTTCTTGCCGAAGGCCGTGGCCGGAGTCAGCACGTGCGTGCACGAGGCGTCGGCGCGCACCTGCCGGACCACCAGCGCGGCGAGGTTCTCGGCCAGTTGGGCGCCGTAGTGGGC
>JBASTF010000243.1:0-6591 GCA_049274755.1 Rubrivivax sp.
ACGACGCTGCGTGCCGCGCTCGAGGCCGCGTTTGCCGTGCAGCCGCGGCTGCGTGGCTACGTGCTTGACGAGCAGTCGCACCTGCGGCCCAACGTCGTGATCTTCGTCGACGGCCGCCGCAGCGACGACCGTGTGGCGCTGGCCGACCCGCTGCAAGCCAGCAGCACGGTGCACGTGCTGCAAGCCCTGTCCGGAGGATGAACCCATGAGCACCGCAGCCACCGACCGCGCCTGGGTCGCCACGCGCAAAGGCCTCGTTGAGCTGCGGCTGCGCGGCACACGCTGGCAGATCGAGCGCCTGTCCTTCAGCGGCGAACCGGTCAGCGCCGTGCTGCCGCCCGACAGCCAGGGTCGCATGCTGGCGGCGCTGAACCTGGGCCACTTCGGCGTCAAGCTGCATGCCTCGGACGACGGCGGCGGCAGCTGGCGCGAAGTGGCGACACCGGCCTACCCGCCGCAGCCCGAGGGCGATGCCGGCAAGGGCCCGGCCTGGAAGCTGCTGCAGGTGTGGACCATGGCGCGTGGCGGCGACGGCACGGTGTGGGCCGGCACCTTGCCCGGCGGCCTGTTCCGCTCCACCGACGTCGGTTCCAGCTGGCAGCTGGTGGAGCCGCTGTGGCAGCAGCCGGCGCGCCTGGAGTGGTTCGGCGGCGGCTACGACGCGCCAGGCATCCACTCGGTGTGCCCGCATCCGCGCAACGACGACGAGTTGCTGGTCGGCGTCTCCTGCGGCGGCGCCTGGGTCACCCGCGATGGCGGCGACAGCTGGACCGTGCAGACCCAGGGCATGGTCGCTGACTTCATGCCGCCCGAACGGGCGGCCGACCCGAACATCCAGGACCCGCACCGCATCGTGCGCTGTGCCGCCGCGCCCGATGTGCTGTGGTGCCAGCATCACAACGGCATCTGGCGCAGCAGCGACGCGGCGGCCAGCTGGCAGCGCCTGCATCCGTCGTTGTCGGCCTTCGGCTTTGCCGTGGCCGCGCATCCGCAAGACCCGCTGACGGCCTGGTTCGTGCCCGGCGTGAAAGACGAGCGCCGCATCCCCGTGAATGCCGCGCTGGCCGTCACACGCACGCGCGACGGCGGCCAAACCTTCGAGGAACTGCGCGAGGGCCTGCCGCAGCAGCATTGCTACGACCTGGTCTACCGCCATGGCCTGGACATCGCCGCCGACGGCCGCCGCCTGCTGATGGGCAGCACCACCGGCAACCTCTGGTCCAGCGGTGACGGCGGCGACAGCTGGGCCCAGGTCTCGGGCCATCTGCCGCCGGTCTACGACCTGCGTTTCGGCTGAGCGATGTCGCCGTCGACATAGAACCAGCGCCCGTCTTCGCGCACGAAGCGGCTGCTCTCGTGCAGCCGCGCCGCACGGCCACCGAGCTTGCTGCGCGCGACGAACTCGACGCTGGCACTGTCGCCCTGCTCCTGTGCCCGGCGCACCTCCAGGCCCAGCCACTGCACGCCGTCCTCCAGCGTCAGTGCCGGCGGGCGCCGGCTGGGGTGCCAGGTGGCCAGCAGGTAGGCGATGTCGCCACGCACGAAGGCGCTGTAGCGCGAACGCATCAGCGCCTCGGCCGTGGGTGCCGGCGTGGCGACATGCCAGCGGCCGCAGCAGCTGTCGTAGGCCTGGCCACTGCCGCAAGGGCAGCTCACAGGTCCACTCACAGGTCCACTCACAGATCCATCTCCCAGATCTCGCCGACCAGGGTGTGGCCGAAGCTCTCGTGGGTTTCGCTGGCGATCCGCTGGTACCCCGCCTTGGCGTAGATGCCACGTGCGGCGCTGAGCACGCTGTTGGTCCACAGCCGCATGCGGCGGTAGCCGGCGGCACGTGCAAAGGCATGGCAGGTGTCGACCAGTTGTCGGCCCAGGCCCAGGCCACGTGCCGCAGGTTCCACCAGCAGCATGCGCAGTTGTGCGACGCCGGCTTCGGCAGCACCGTTGCTGTCGTCGCGTGCCTGCACGACAAACACGCAGCCCAGCGGCTCGCCATCGCGTTCGGCGATCCAGCAGGCTTCGCGGCTGGCGTCGAAACGTTCGACGAAATCGGCGGCGATGCGCGCCACCAGGGCTTCGAAACGCTGGTCCCAGCCGTAGTCCTGGGCATACAGCGCGCCGTGGCGCGACACCACCCAGCCGATGTCGCCGGGCCGGTGGGCACGCAATGTCACCGCGCCTGGGGAACTGTCGCCCAGCAAGGCCTGCACACGGGCCACGGCGGTCAGCAAGGCCTGGCGCTGCGGCTCGGCCAAAGGCGACAGCAAGGCCGCGGCCTGTTCGCGCGAACGTTTGTCCAGCGGCGCAAACGCGCGGCGGCCGGCGGCCGTCAGCGACAGCAGGGCCTGGCGCTTGTCCTGCGGCGCCGGCTGCGTTTTCACGAAACCACGTTCCCGCAGCCCGGCCAGCAGCCGGCTGAGGTAGCCGGCGTCCAGCGCCAGATCGCGGCCCAGCGCCGCCGCGCTGCGGCCCGGGCCTTGCGCCAGTTCGTAGAGCAGCCGCGACTCGCCCAGCGAAAAGCGGCTGTCGAGCAGGCGTTCGTGCAGCACGCCGATGCGGCGTGTGTAGAAGCGGTTGAAGGCACGCAGCGTGTCGACGGCGATGGTTTCTGGCATGCCGACTAGCATCGCCGAGATGATTGCTTTTGGCAAGTATCTGCAGAATGTCCGGCAGGACTACACTGCGCCGCATGCTGGACCCGCAAGCCCGCGCCCTGCTCGACCTGATGGTCGAACGCCAGGTGCCCCCGACACACACGCTGAGCCCCACCGAGGCCCGTGCCTACTACCGCGAGCGGCGTTTTTTCACGCAGCCCGACCCGCCGCCGCTGCCCGAGGTGCGCGACCTGCGCAGCGACGGCGGCGTGCCGCTGCGCCTGTACCGGCCCGCGGCCGGCACGCTGCCGCTGCTGGTGTATTTCCATGGGGGTGGCTGGACCATCGGCGACCTCGACACCCACGACGTGGTCTGCCGCACGCTGGCCCGCGACAGCGGCTGCGCCGTGCTGGCGGTGGACTACCGCATGGGGCCCGAGCATCGCTTTCCGGCTGCGGTGGACGACTGCATCGCGGCGCTGCGCTGGGCGCGGCAGCAGGCACAGCTGCTGGGCATTGACGCCACACGCATGGCGGTCGGCGGGGACAGCGCCGGCGGCAATCTCGCGGCGGTGATCGCCATCACCGAACGCGATGCCGGCACACCGCTGACCTTCCAGTTGCTCATCTATCCCGGCACCGACATGCGCTGCGTCGCGCCTTCGCACAGCAGCAATGGCCAGGGTTATCTGCTGACGGCCGACACCATCGCCTGGTTCCGCCAGCAGTACATCCCCGAAGCCACGGCCTGGAACGACTGGCGTGCTTCGCCGCTGCTGGCCCCCGACCTGTCGCGGCTGCCGCCGGCCCTGGTGCTGACGGCCGGCTACGACCCGCTGCGCGACGAAGGCCTGCAGTACGCCGACGCGCTGTCGGCCGCCGGCACGCCGGCGCAATACCTGTGCTTCGAGCGCCAGATCCACGGCTTCATCACGATGGGGCGTGTCATCGACGAGGCCAACACCGCGCTGGCGCTGTGCGCCCAGGCCTTGCGCCGCGCGCTGCACGGATGAGCGGCGCCGCGCCGAACCAGTTCGCGCTGCTGCGGCAGCGCCGCTTCGCCCCGTTTTTCTGGGTGCAGTTTCTCGGTGCCGGCAACGACAACCTGTTCAAGTTCGCGTTCACCGTGATGGTCACCTACCAGCTGCAGGTGGCCTGGCTGCCGGCCTCGCAGGCCGGGCTGGTGATCGGTGCGCTGTTCATCCTGCCCTTTGTGCTGTTCTCGGCCACCAGCGGGCAACTGGCCGACAAGCTCGAGAAGACGGTGCTGATCCGCTTCGTGAAGAGCCTGGAGATCGCCATCATGCTGCTGGCGACCTGGGGTTTTCTGCGCCACGACGTGGCCGTGCTGCTGGCCTGCGTGTTCCTGATGGGCCTGCATTCCACGCTGTTCGGGCCGGTGAAGTTCGCCTACCTGCCGCAGCACCTGAACGAACGCGAGATCACCGGCGGCAACGGCATGATCGAGATGGGCACCTTCGTCGCCATCCTCGTCGGCCAGCTCGCTGGCGGGCTGCTGATCGCGCTGCCCGACACCGGCGCCCACTGGACGGCGGCGGTCTGCCTGGTCGTTGCCGTGCTGGGCCGGCTGCTGGCGCAGGCGGTGCCGCTGTCGCCGGCCACCGACCCGCAGCTGCAGATCAACTGGAACCCCTTCAGCGAAACCTGGCGCAACCTGCAGCTGGCGCGGCGCAACACCGTCGTCTTCCGCTCGCTGCTGGGCATTTCGTGGATGTGGTTCTTCGGCGCCGTGTTCCTGGCGCTGTTCCCGGCTTTTGCGAAAGACGTGCTGCACGGCAACGAACGTGTGGCCTCGCTGCTGCTGGTGGTGTTTTCGGTGGGCGTGGGCATCGGCGCCCTGCTGTGCGAGCTGCTGGGCCGGCGCCATGTGGAGATCGGCCTGGTGCCGCTGGGCGCCATCGGCATGAGCCTGTTTGCGGTGGACCTGTATTTCGCGTCGCGTGCCCTGCCGCCGGCGCCGCTGATGACGCTGCAGCAGTTCCTGAGCGTTGCGGCGCACTGGCGTGTCATCGCCGACCTGGGCCTGCTGTCGCTGTTCGTCGGCCTGTTCAGCGTGCCGATGTATGCGCTGATCCAGCTGCGCGGCCCGGCCACGCACCGCGCCCGCATCATCGCCGCCAACAACATCCTCAACGCGCTGTTCATCATCGTCAGCTCGCTGGGCGCCGGGCTGCTGCTGGGCGCGGGCCTCAGCATCCCCGAGGTCTTTCTCGTCACCGGGCTGCTGAACGCCGTGGTCGCGACCTACATCTTCCTGCTGGTGCCCGAGTACCTGCTGCGGTTCGTGGCCTTCGTGCTCAGCCGCTGCATCTACCGCTTCCGCCTGCGCGGCGACGAACACATCCCGGCCGAAGGCCCGGCCATCCTGGTGTGCAACCACGTCAGCTTCGTCGATGCCGTGCTGCTGATGGGCGCCAGCCCGCGCCCCATCCGCTTCATCATGGACCACCGCATCTTCGCGACGCCGGTGCTGGGCTGGCTGTTCCGCCTGGGCCGTGCGATCCCGATCGCGCCGCACAAGACCGACCCGGCCACCTACGACATGGCTTTTGAACAGGCGCGGCAGGTGCTGGACGACGGCGAACTGCTGTGCATCTTCCCCGAAGGCGGCATCACCCGCGACGGCCAGCTCGGCGAATTCAAGGGCGGCGTGATGAAGCTGCTGGCCACCCACCCGGTGCCGGTGGTGCCGATGGCGCTGCAGAACCTGTGGGGTTCGTTCTTCTCGCGCATCGAAGGTGGCACGGCGATGGTGAAGCCGTTCCGCCGCGGGCTGTTCAGCCCGGTGGCCCTGGTGGTGGGTGCGCCTGTGGCCGCCGAAGCGGCCAGCACCGAGGGTTTGCGCAGCGAGGTCGGGCGCCTGCTTCAGACCTGAGGGCCGTGGCCGAAGCGGTTCATGCTGCCGAAGGCCGGCATCGACGGGTGGGGCACAAAACGTGTGCGGCAGTCCAGCACCGCGGGCAGCCCGCTGGCGCGGGCACGTTGCAGCGCGGCCGGGATCTGCGTCGCGTCGTCCACCACCTCGCCGTGGCAGCCGAAGCCCCGGGCGATGGCTGCGTAGTCGCAGCCGTCCAGCGCGGTGCCGTACTCGAAGTCCAGCGCCTTGCGCTGACCGTGGCGGATGATGCCCCAGGCCGCGTTGTTGTGGACCACGTTGAGCACCGGCAGCGCGAGCCGGCGCGCCGTGTCCAGTTCCTGCAGCGTGAAGCCGAAGGCGCCGTCGCCGGTGATGTTGACGACCAGGCGCCCGGGATGCAGGCGCTGCAATGCCAGCGCATAGGGCAGGCCGAAACCCAGCTGGCACATGCCGGGTTCGTGGAAGCGTGTGCGCACCGCATGCACCGGCGTCAGGTCGTTGCTCCAGAACGTGGTGTGGCCACCGTCGTAGACCGCCAGCGCATCGGCCGGCAAGGCCTGGCCGATGGCCTGGGCCAGTGCGGCGGGATGCATGGGCGCGGCGGTTTCGGTGGCCATGTCCTGCAGCGTGGCCTCGTAGGCTGCACGTCCGTGGCGCAGGCCGGGCAGCCAGCCGGGGTCGGTGGCCGCGGTGCCGGGCAGGGCAGCCAGCAGGTCTTGCAGCGCCAGCGTTGCATCGGCCTGCAGCGCCACCGTGTGCACGGCCGGCGCGCCCAGCGCTGTTGGGTCGATGTTGATGTTGACCAGGGCCTGCGTGTGCCGCACCAGCGGGCCGCGTTCGTCCCAGAACCACGACGAGAAGCGGCAGCCCACGGCGACAACCACATCGGCCTGGGCCAGCGCCTGCAGCACCGCGCTGCCGGCGATGAGGCCCCCATGGCCGATGAAGGCCGGGCTGTTGCTGGGCACCACGCCCAGCGCCATCTGTGTCGGCAGCAGCGGCGCGTGCAGCCGCGCGGCGAGTTCACGCAGCAAGCAGTCGGCACCGGCCAGCACGGCACCACCACCGGCCACCAGCAGTGGCCGGCGCGCCTGCGCCAGCAGGGCCGCGGCCTCGGCC
>JBASTF010000244.1:0-2090 GCA_049274755.1 Rubrivivax sp.
GGCCCAGGCCGGCGTCGTCGCGGCCACGATGGTCGGCAGCCTGCAGTTGGCGCGCACGCTGGGCGGCAAGGCCGGCAAGGCGCTGCTGGCCAGCACCCGCGACACCCTGATCCAACAGCACGAACCCGGCAACGCCGGCTGAACCCACCCGGGCGGCTGCCGTGGTGCACGCCCGGATTTATGACGATCATCATACAAAGGCCAGAACCATGAAACTCGACAACGCCACCGTCCTCGTCACCGGCGCCAACCGCGGCATCGGCCTGGCTTTTGCCCGCACCCTGCTGGCACGCGGCGCGCGCAAGGTCTACGCCGGTGCACGCCAGCCCGACAGCATCGTGCAGGCCGGGCTGACGCCGCTGCGCCTGGACGTGACCTCGGACGCCGACGTCGCCGCCGCGGTGCAGGCCGCCGGCGACGTGGACCTGGTCATCAACAACGCCGGCATCGCCATCACCGGCAGCTTCCTGGCCGATGCGGCCGAAGCCAACCTGCGCCAGCACCTGGAAGTCAACGTGTTCGGCACGCTGCGCGTCAGCCGTGCGTTTGCGCCGGTGCTGGCACGCAACGGCGGCGGCGCGCTGCTGAACGTGGCGTCCATCGCCAGCTGGATCAGCGGCCCGCTGCTGGCCAACTACGCGGTGTCGAAGTCGGCCGCCTGGAGCCTGAGCAATGGCCTGCGCAACGACTTGCGCGGCCAGGGCACCCAGGTGCTGACGCTGCACATGGGTTTTGTCGACACCGCGCTCACGCACGGCATCGATGCGCCGAAGTCCACACCCGAGGCCATCGTCGAACGCGCGCTCGACGCCCTGGAAGCCGGTGCCGACGAAGTGCTGGCCGACGAGCTGACGCAGCAGGTCAAGCGTGGCCTGGCGGCCGAGCCGGCGGTCTATCTGCAGCCGCGCGGCTGAGCCCATGGCCGCCGCCGAGACGATGGCCGCGCAGGCCGGCAGCAGCCAACCCGCCGCATCACCGTGGCCGGTGTTCTGGGTGGCCAGTGTCGCCACCTTCCTGGTGTCGCTGGACACGACGATGCTGTTCGCGGCCTTCGACGCATTGCGGCACGCCTTCGGCGACGCGTCGACGGCCGAGCTGTCCTGGGTGCTGAATGCCTACACCGTGGTGTACGCGACGATGCTGATCCCGGCCGGCGGCCTGGCCGACACCCATGGCCGCAAACGGGTGTTCCTGGTCGGCGTGGCACTGTTCCTTGCTGCCTCCGCGGCCTGCGGCCTGGCCGGCAGCGTCGGCTGGCTGGTGGCCGCACGTGTGCTGCAGGCCGTGGGCGCGGCGCTGCTGACGCCGGCCTCGCTGTCCATCGTGCTGGCGGCTTTTCCGCAGGAACGGCGGGCCATCGTCGTCAGCCTCTGGGGCGCCGTCGGCGGGCTGGCGGCGGCCGTCGGGCCGAGCGTCGGCAGCTTCGTCGTCGACAGCGTCGGCTGGCCCTGGGCCTTCTACATCAACCTGCCGCTGGGTGGCCTGGCGTTGTGGCGCGGCCTGTCGCTGCTGCAGGAATCGGTGCGGCCGGCGCAGCGCCGGCGTGTGGACCTGGTCGGCATGGCCTTGCTGATGCTGGCCGTCGGCGCGCTGGCGCTGGCCATCGTCGAATCGGAATCGCCGCACTGGACCCGCAGCGAACTGCTGCTGACCGCGGCGCTGGGCCTGGTGGCGGGCGCCGTCTTCATCGCCTGGGCACGGCGTGCGCCAGCGCCGCTGGTCGACCTGGGGCTGTTCAGGCACCGCAGCTACAGCTTCGTCAACGTCGCGACCTTGGCCTTCGGCACGGCGTTTTCGATGATGTTCCTGACCTTCTTTTTCTACATGACGGCGGTCTGGCACTTCAGCCTGCCGCAGGCCGGCCTGGCAGTGACGCCAGGGCCGCTGCTGGTGATGCCGACGGCCATCATCACCGGCCGCCTGGCCACGCGCCTGGGGCACCGGCCCTTCCTCGTCGGCGGCTCGCTGCTGTATGCCTGCAGCAGCCTGTGGTTCCTGCTGGTGCCCGGCAACGACGCGCAATACCTGCAGCACTGGCTGCCGGGCCTGGTGATGAGCGGCATCGGCGTCGGCCTGGTGCTGCCGTCGCT
>JBASTF010000245.1:0-4634 GCA_049274755.1 Rubrivivax sp.
TGCCGAGGCCGCCGCGGCGGCCGCCGCCGGCCATGCGGCATCGGCCAGCGAACACCTGAGCGCCAGACTCGCCGGCACGACAACAGCCCAAGGAGACACTGCATGAAGCTGAGCCCTGCCCAGATCGCCCAGTTCGAACACGACGGCTACCTGTTTTTCCCCGGCCTGTTCACACCCGGGGAAACGCAGACGCTGACCGACGCCGTGCCGGCGCTGTACGCCCGCCGCGAGGCCTACAACGTGCGCGAAAAAGGCAGCGACGCGGTGCGCACGAACTTCGCCGCCCACCTGTACAGCACGCCGTTCGCGAAGCTGGCGCGCCACCCGCGCATGGTGGAGCCGGTGATGGACCTGTTCGGCGAAGCGCTCTACATGCACCAGTTCAAGATCAACGGCAAGATGGCCTTCGAAGGCGACGTCTGGCAGTGGCACCAGGACTACGGCACCTGGAAAAACGACGACCTGATGCCCACCGAACGGGCGATGAACGTCGCGATCTTTCTCGACGACGTCAATGCCTTCAACGGCCCGCTGATGTTCATCCCGGGCAGCCACCGCAAGGGCGTGGTCGACGCCAGACACGACCTGACGACCACCAGCTACCCGCTGTGGACCGTGGACAACGCGCTGATCACGCAGCTGGTGGAACGGGCCGGCGGCAAACAGGGCGGCATCGTGTCGCCCACCGGCCCGGCCGGTTCGATGATCCTGTTCCATTCCTGCCTGGTGCATGCCTCCACCAGCAACCTCAGCCCCTGGAACCGCGTCAGCGTCTACCTGAGCCTGTGTGCCGTCAGCAACCACATCCAGCGCTTCAAGCGGCCGGCCTACATCGCGCACCGCGACTTCAGCCCCATCCACTGCCTGCCGGACGACTGCCTGACGCGCGACTACGCCGTCGACCTGCCGTGGGCGAACGGCATGCCCGGCAGCGCGCTGGCCACCTCGCTGGAGCGTTTCGACGACAAGCAGGAGGCGGCATGATGAAAAGCAGCCTGCACCGCCAACTGCAGCAGCGGGCCGCAGAAGGCCGGCCCATCCGCGTCGGCCTCATCGGCGCCGGCAAGTTCGGCAGCATGTACCTGGCGCAGATTCCGCGCACACCCGGCGTGCAGCTGCTGGGCATTGCCGACCTCAGCCCCGAGGCCGCCTGCCGCAACCTCGAACGTGTGGGCTGGGAGCCGCAACGGGTGCAGGCGGCCAGCCTGGACGCCGCCCTGCGCGACGGCAACACCCATGTCGGCGACGACTGGCAGGCCCTGGTGCGCCACCCGGCCATCGACATCGTCGTCGAATGCACAGGCAACCCGGTGGCGGCTGTCGACCATTGCCTGGCAGCGTTTGCCAACGGCAAACACGTGGTCAACGTGACGGTGGAAGCCGATGCCTTCTGCGGGCCGCTGCTGGCGAAGAAGGCGGCCGAGGCCGGCGTCGTCTACTCGCTGGCCTTCGGCGACCAGCCGGCGCTGATCTGCGACCTGGTCGACTGGGCCCGCACCTGCGGCTTCCCGGTGGTGGCCGCCGGGCGCGGCCACAAGTGGCTGCCGCACTTTGCGCAGAGCACACCCGACACCGTCTGGGGCTACTACGGCCTGACGCCCGAGCAGGCCACACGCGGCGGGCTGAACCCCAAGATGTTCAACAGCTTCCTCGACGGCAGCAAACCCAGCATCGAAAGCACGGCCGTGGCCAATGCCACCGGGCTGACGGTGCCGAGCAACGGCCTGCTGTACCCGCCGGCCAGCGTCGAGGACATCCCGTTCGTGACACGGCCCATCCACGAAGGCGGTGTGCTCGAGCGCAAGGGCATGGTCGAGGTCATCTCCAGCCTGGAGGCCGACGGCCGCAAGATCCCCTACGACATCCGCATGGGCGTGTGGGTCACCGTCGAAGGCGAGACCGAGTACATCCGCAACTGCTTCGAGGAGTACAACGCCCACACCGACCCCACGGGCCGCTACTTCACGCTGTACAAGCGCTGGCACCTGATCGGCCTGGAGGTGGGCTATTCGGTGGCCAGCATCGCGCTGCGGGGTGAAGCCAATGGCGCCGCCACCTGCTGGAACGCCGACGTCGTGGCCACCGCCAAACGCGACCTGCAGCCCGGCGAACTGCTCGACGGCGAAGGCGGCTACTGCGTCTGGGGCAAGCTGCTGCCGGCCGCCACCTCGCGCCGCATCGGCGGCCTGCCGCTGGGGCTGGCGCACAAGGTCAAGCTGCTGCGGCCGGTGCAACAAGGCCAGAGCCTCGGCTGGGACGACGTGGCGATGGACACCACGAGCCAGGCCTACCAGGTGCGGCGCGAGATGGAGGCAGCGTTCGGCAGCTGAGCTGCAGCCGCCGCTGCGGGCGGACCAGCGTTCGAAGTGCTTGAAGCACACGCTGCACGGCGCCACCATCGACCTGGCCTTCGCAGTCGCGCAGCGCCTGCTTTTGTTCGTCGCCGAGTGGCATGGTGTCATCGCCCCCTGCGTTCACGCTCGCGCTGGCGCAGCACGTCGATCATCACGCTGAAGGTGCGGGCCAGCTGGCCGATCTCGTCGCGGCGCTTCACTTCGACGGTGGCAGCGTCGAAGTCACCGGCCTTCAGCGCGTCGGCGGCCTGGGTCAGGCTGCGGATGGGGCGCACGATGCCGCGTGCAAAGCGCAGCGCCAGGCCCGTGAACAGCAGGCCCACCAGGGCCACGCTCCACAGCAGCTGGCGCACCAGACCTTGCAGCGGCGCCTCGAAGTCGGCGCGTGACTCGCTGACGCCCACCACCCAGTCGTGCGCCGTCACCGGCGCAAACCCGGCAATCTCGTCGCGCTGGTTCAGCGCCGAGAAGTAGCTGACATGGCCGGTGCGCTGCGCGCCGACCAGGGCCGCGGCGAGCTGGGTTTCGCCGACGCTCTCGACACTGTCGCGGCGGAAACGCTGGTCGGCACGCAGCTCGTCCTGGCGCGCCGGCGGCAGCGGCGCCAGGCTCTTGAACACCAGGTCTTCCTGCAGATGGTGCAGCAGCACACCGTCGCGGTCGACGAGAAAGGGCGTCAGCGCGGAGTCGTTGCGCACCTCGTCCAGGATGGCGGCAAACGAGGAGCCGCGCACCCGCAGCACCAGCACACCCAGCACCACGCCGTCGGCGCGTGCCACCGGCTCGGCCAGCACCATGGCCGGCAAGGTGCCGGCGCCCGAAAGCACGATGCCGGTGGCCACCGCGCGACCCTGCATCGCTTCCTGGAAGTAGCGTTCGTTGGCGAAGCCGCGGCCCAGCACCGTCTCTTCGGTGGAACTGCGTGCCACGCCGGCAGCGTCCAGCAGCGACACACGCTGCAGGTCGGGGTTGGCCTGCAGCTGCCGCGCCAGCTTGTCCTGCAGCGCCGCCATCGCCGGGCCTGCAGGCTGGGCCAGCGCGGCCTGGAAGTCGGTGTCGGCACCCAGCGAACGCGCCACGTGGCGCATGTCGGTGATGAACTGCGACACCCGTGCCGCCGTGCTGTTCGCCAGCTGCTCCACGTTGCGCAGTTCCGCCGCCGCCACCGTGTTGCGCGCGCCGTCCAGGTTCCAGGCCGCAGTCAGCAGCATCGGCAGCAGCGCCGTCAGCAGCATGGCCAGCGTCATCTTCAGCGCCAACGGCCATTGCGGCGGATGCAGCAGCGTGAGCAGTGCTCGCTTCAGCCGCAGCCCCAGGCGCAGATGCAGCGGCGCATGTTCGTCGCCGTCGATGACGGTGTCGCCCTTCCGCAGCGCGTCCTGCAGGTTCAGGCTGGCCACATGGTCGGCGAACAGCGCACGGCGGAACTCGACGATGTCGCGCGGCCGCGTGCTGGCGTCGGTGGCCAGGCCGGCGTCGATGGCCTGCAGGAAGGCCTCGCCGAAACGGCCACGGCCGGCTTCGACGGCCGGTGTCATCGCCGAAGGGTTCACGGCGCGCATTTCCGCATCCGGCGGCTTGCTGCCGGTGACGCACCAGTACAGCGTGGCGGCCAGTGCGTAGACGTCGGTCCAGGGGCCTTGCTGGCCCAGGCCGTACTGTTCGATGGGTGCGTAGCCCGGCGTGACGACCACCCCGCTCTGGTCGGCCACCGCCACGGCCTGGCCTGCGGAGCCGAAGTCCAGCAGCACGAGGCGGCCGTCGTCGGCGCGCACCTGGATGTTGTCGGGCTTGATGTCCCGGTGCAGCACGCCGGCCGCATGCACGACGGCCAGGCCTTCGCACAGCGGCAGCAGCAGCTCGACCAGGCCTTTTTCGCCGATGCCGCGGTGTTTGGGCCACCAGGTTTTCAGCGGTGCGCCGCGTTCGTACTCCAGCACCATGTAGGCGGTGCGGTGAGCTTCGAAAAACCGCGCCACACGCACCAGGGCCGGGTGGCGGAAGCTGGCCAGCGTGCGCGCCTCGGCCAGGAAACTCTCCATGCCGGCGCGGTAGCGGTCGCGGTGCTGGCTGGCATTGGGGCTGACACTGCGGTCGCCGGCGCGGAACGCGATCTCCTCGGGCAGGTACTCCTTGATCGCCACCCGCGCGTTCAGGTTCACGTCGGTGGCGAGGTAGGTGATGCCGAAACCGCCCTGGCCCAGCACACCGTCGACGCGGTACTCGTGCAGGCGGAAGCCCTCCGGCAGCGCCAGCGGCGGCGCCTTGGGCAAGGGCGGC
>JBASTF010000246.1:0-9586 GCA_049274755.1 Rubrivivax sp.
ACGCCGCGCTGCGCTTCCAGCTCGGGGTGATCCTGCTCGACCTGCAGCGCGACGTGCCGGCGATGGACGTGTTCCAGCGCCTGACCGAAGATTTCCCGGAACTGCCCGAGCCCTTCAACAACATCGCACTGCTGCATGCACGTGCCGGCCAGCTGGAGCAGGCACGCCAGGCACTGGAAATGGCCTTGCGCAACAACCCGGCCCTGGTGGCAGCGCGGCAGAACCTGGGCGACATCCACCTGCGGCTGGCGCTGCAGGCCTGGGAGGCGGTGGCCCTGGCGCTGCCGGCCGACGCCGCCCTGCAGCGCAAGCTGAAACTCTCGCGTGAACTGCTGGCGGCGCCGCTTCGCTAGACTCGCGGCCATTGCCGAACCCTGCGGAGACACGCGTTTGAAGATCACCCCCCTCCCGCTGCTGGCGGCCGCGCTGGCGGCTGTGCTGGCCCTGCCTGCCAGCGCTGAAAAGGTGCGCCTGGCCACCAGCGCCGGCGACATCGTGCTCGAGCTCGACCGCGAAAAGGCGCCGAAGACCGTCGACAACTTCGTGCAGTACGTGAAGGCCGGCCACTACGACGGCACCATCTTCCACCGCGTGATCCCGACCTTCATGATCCAGGGCGGCGGCATGAAGCCCGACATGAGCGAAAAGACCACGAAGGCGCCGATCCCGCTGGAAAGCAAGAACGGCCTGCAGAACCTGCGTGGCGCCGTGGCGATGGCGCGCACGATGGACCCGAACTCGGCGACCTCGCAGTTTTTCATCAACGTCGTCGACAACGCCTTCCTCGACCAGCCCAATGCCCGCGACGGCAATGGTTATGCCGTGTTCGGCAAGGTGGTCGACGGCATGGACGTCGTCGACAAGATCAAGGCGGTGCCGACCAAGGGCGCCGGACCGCACCAGAACGTGCCCGAAACCCCGGTCCTCATCAAGAAGGCCACCCTGGAGAAGTAAGACCATGAGCAAGTTCGTTCAGATGCAGACCAGCGCCGGCACGATGCGCATCGAGCTCGACGACGAGAAGGCGCCGAAGTCGGTGGCCAACTTCCTGCAGTACGTGGCCGCCGGCCACTACGACGGCACCGTGTTCCACCGCGTCATCAAGGGGTTCATGATCCAGGGCGGCGGCTTCGAGCCCGGCATGAAGCAGAAAGGCACGAACGCGCCGATCGGCAACGAGGCCAACAACGGCCTGAAGAACAAGCACTACACGCTGGCGATGGCGCGCACCTCCGACCCGCACTCGGCGACGGCGCAGTTCTTCATCAACGCCACCGACAACGACTTTCTCGATTTCCGTGCCGAAAACGCGCAAGGCTGGGGCTACGCGGTCTTCGGCCGTGTCGTCGAAGGCACCGAGATCGTCGATGCCATCGAGAAGGCCCGCACCGGCCGCAAGGGCTTCCACGACGACGTGCCGCTGGACGACGTCAGCATCGTCAAGGTCACCGAGGTGGCGTGATGCCAGCCGGCGGGGCCGTGCCCGCATGGTTCGAGTTCAAGGCCCCGGCCGACTGGCGTTGCATCGACTTCATCTCCGACCTGCACCTGTCGGCGGCGCTGCCGCGCACCACGGCGGCCTGGGAGCGGCAACTGCTGCAGACGCCGGCCGATGCCGTGGTGATGCTCGGCGACCTGTTCGAAGTCTGGGTCGGTGACGACGCACGCAGCCTGCCCTTCGAACAGCACTGCGTCGAGGTGATGGCCGAGGCCGCCAGCCGGCGCACGCTGGCCGTGATGGTGGGCAACCGCGATTTCCTGCTCGGCGCACAGATGCTGCGCGCCTGCGGCGCAATGGCCCTGCCCGACCCCACGCTGCTGCAGGCCTGGGGCCAGCATGTGCTGCTCAGCCACGGCGACGCGCTGTGCCTGGATGACAGCGACTACCAGGCCTTTCGCCGCGAGGTGCGTTCATCGCGCTGGCAGGCCGAGTTCCTGGCGAAACCGCTGTCGGAGCGCCTGGCCATTGCCGCCGACATCCGCCGCCAGAGCCAGATGCGCCAGAGCTTCGACGGCCGTGCCGATGCCGATATCGACACCGCCACGGCCGTGGCCTGGCTGCACACCAGCGGCGCCGCAGAACTGGTGCACGGCCACACACACCGCCCGGGCAGCCAGGGCCTGGCGCCGGGCTTCAAGCGCCATGTGCTCAGCGACTGGGACCTCGACGATGCTGCGCGCCCACGCGCCGAGGTGCTGCGGCTGACCCGCAATGGCTTCCAGCGCCTGGCGCCGCCCTGATGCTGGGCCGTTTGTTCACGCGCTGGCAGACCCGGCGCGACGATGCCGCCGTGGCGCGGCGCCCCATCCGCGACGACCTGTGGAAACGCACCCTCGTGCGCTACCCCTTTCTGCAGCGCCGCGATGCCGGCGAGCAGGCGCTGCTGCGCCGCATGACCAGCCTGTTCCTGGACCGCAAGGAATTCGACGCGGCAGCCGGCGTGCGGCTGACCGACGATGTCGTCGTTGCCGTTGCGGCCCAGGCCTGCTTGCCGGTGCTGACACTGGGGCTGGCGGCCTACGACGGCTTCGTGGGCATCGTGCTGCACCCGGATGCGGTGCTCGCACGCCGCTGCATCGTCGACGAAGACGGCGTGGTGCACGAGTACGACGAGGAACTGGCCGGCGAGGCGATGCACGGTGGCCCGGTGATGCTGTCCTGGCGCGATGTGCGTGGCGCCGGCCGCAGTGCCGCCGAGGGCTACAACGTCGTCATCCACGAGTTCGCCCATGTGCTGGACATGGCGCAGGGCTTCTCCGCCGGCAGTGCCATCGTGCAGCAGCACCACGCCGCGTTCGCGGCCCGGGTGGACGCTGAAGAAGAGACGCTGCTCGACCCCTACGGCGCCGAAGCGCCCGAAGAGTTCTTCGCCGTGGCCAGCGAAGCCTTCTTCGTCAATGCTGCGGCCTTCAAAGCACAACACCCCGTGATGCACGGGGTGTTGTCGGGCTTCTACCGGCAGGACCCGGCCGCGGCGCAGCCTGCGCCGCGCAAGGCCTAGGCGGCCGTCGTCTCGGCCTTGGGCTTGTCGCTCTTGCGCGGCGGCTGGATGTCGAGCACGACTTCGTCCTTGTCGTCCAGGTCCACCGTCAGGCGGCCCCCGTCGACCAGCCGGCCGAACAGCAGTTCGTCGGCCAGTGCGCGGCGGATCACGTCCTGGATCAGGCGCTGCATCGGACGTGCTCCCATCAGCGGGTCGAAACCCTTCTTCGCCAGGTGCTTGCGCAGGTTGTCGGTGAAGGTGACCTCGACCTTCTTCTCCGCCAGCTGGCTTTCCAGCTGCAGCAGGAACTTGTCGACCACACGCATGATGATCTCCTCGTCCAGCGCACGGAAGGACACGATGGCGTCCAGCCGGTTGCGGAACTCGGGCGTGAACAGGCGCTTGATGTCGGCCATCTCGTCGCCCTGCTGGCGCGAGTTCGTGAAGCCGATCGTCGACTTGTTCATCGTCTCGGCACCCGCATTCGTCGTCATCACGATGATGACGCTGCGGAAGTCGGCCTTGCGCCCGTTGTTGTCCGTCAGCGTGCCGTGGTCCATCACCTGCAGCAGCACGTTGAAGACGTCCGGGTGCGCCTTCTCGATTTCGTCGAGCAGCAGCACCGCATGCGGCTTCTTCGTGATGGCTTCGGTGAGCAGGCCCCCCTGGTCGAAACCGACATAACCCGGCGGCGCGCCGATCAGGCGGCTGACGGCATGGCGCTCCATGTACTCGGACATGTCGAAGCGGATCAGCTCGATGCCCAGGATGTAGGCCAGCTGCTTGGCCACCTCGGTCTTGCCGACGCCGGTGGGGCCGCTGAACAGGAAGCTGCCGATGGGCTTCTCGGGCTTGCCGAGGCCGGAACGCGCCATCTTGATGGCAGCGGCCAGCGCTTCGATGGCCGGCTCCTGGCCGAAGACCACGCTCTTCAGGTCGCGCTCCAGCGTCTTGAGCTTGTCGCGGTCGTCGCTGCTGACGCTGGCCGGCGGGATGCGTGCGATCTTCGCGACGATCTCCTCGACCTCGTTGCGTGTGATGGTCTTCTTGCGCTTGCTGGTCGGCAGGATGCGCTGCGCGGCACCGGCTTCGTCGATGACGTCGATGGCCTTGTCCGGCAGGTGGCGGTCGTTGATGTACTTCGCCGAGAGCTCGGCCGCGGCCTGCAACGCCGTCAACGCGTACTTGACGTTGTGGTGGTCTTCGAAGCGGCTCTTCAGCCCCTTCAGGATCTCGATGGTCTGCTCGACCGACGGCTCGACGACGTCGACCTTCTGGAAACGCCGCGACAGCGCCGCGTCCTTCTCGAAGATGCCGCGGTACTCGTTGAACGTCGTCGCGCCGATGCACTTCATCTGGCCCGAGCTCAGCGCCGGCTTCAGCAGGTTGCTGGCGTCCAGCGTGCCGCCCGAGGCCGCGCCGGCGCCGATCAGCGTGTGGATCTCGTCAATGAAGAGAATGGCATTGGGCTGGTCCTTCAACTGCTTCAGCACGCCCTTCAGGCGTTGCTCGAAGTCGCCGCGGTACTTGGTGCCGGCCAGCAGCGCGCCCATGTCCAGCGCATACACGGTGGCGTCGGCCAGCACTTCCGGCACGTCCTTCTCGGTGATGCGCCAGGCCAGGCCCTCGGCGATGGCGGTCTTGCCGACGCCGGCCTCGCCGACCAGCAGCGGGTTGTTCTTGCGCCGGCGGCACAGGATCTGGATGACACGCTCGACCTCGTGTTCGCGGCCGATCAGCGGGTCGATCTTGCCCGACAGCGCCTGCACGTTCAGGTTCTGCGTGAACTGGTCCAGCGGCGAGCCCTTGCCTTCGCCACCGGCGTCTTCCTTCTCGCCTTCGCTGCTGCTGCTGTCGTTGCTCTTCGCCGGCTCCGGCGGGTCGCTCTTCTTGATGCCATGCGCGATGAAGTTCACGACGTCCAGGCGCGTCACGCCCTGCTGGTGCAGGTAGTAGACAGCATGCGAATCCTTCTCGCCGAAGATGGCCACCAGCACGTTGGCGCCGGTCACTTCCTTCTTGCCGCTGCCAGTGCTTTGCACATGCATGATGGCGCGCTGGATCACACGCTGGAAACCCAGCGTCGGCTGCGTGTCGACTTCCTCGCTGCCACCGACCGTCGGCGTGTTTTCCTTGATGAAGGTAGCCAGGCTCTTGCGCAGGTCTTCGATGTTTGCCGCGCAGGCGCGCAGCACTTCGGCGGCACTGGGGTTGTCCAGCAGTGCCATCAGCAGGTGCTCGACGGTGATGAACTCATGCCGCTGCTGGCGTGCTTCCACGAACGCCATGTGCAGGCTGACTTCCAGTTCTTGCGCAATCATGCGGCCTCCATAATGCACTGTAGCGGGTGCCCGTCGCGGCGGGCCGCGGCGAGCACGAGTTCAACTTTCGTCGCAGCGACGTCCTTCGGATAGACGCCGCAGACGGCGCGCCCTTCGTGGTGGATCTTCAGCATGATGTGCGTGGCCGTTTCCAGATCACGCTGAAAGTAGTGCTGCAACACCATCACGACAAACTCCATGGGCGTGTAGTCGTCGTTCAGCATCACCACCTGGTACAGGCTGGGCGGCTTGGTTTTCGCCACCTGGCGCTCGGCGACGACCGCGCCCTGCCCGCCTTCCCGCGCTGGCGGTGCCGGGGGTTGGATGGGCGGGGGCGATGCTGGATCGTCGGGCATGACTCATTCTATCGACCTTGCTCGGAATTGCTCGGGCAGGCCGACGGAACTCCGCGTCCCCGTGCATGTTGCTGCTTTCGTGCCATCTTCAAGCCCCGTCAAGCACTGCCTCGCGCGACAAACAAGGGCCCGGCGAAGAAAAACAAATGACGGATGCGCCCAGACACTGACCAGCATTTGTCCAAGCTGTACGGCTTTTCCGCCTTGACACTTCCAAGCCTCGCACGCAAGAATCGATTTTTATTCTGATTCGGCAGAGGGGCTTGATGGCCTTCGGAACGGTCAAGTGGTTCAACGACGCCAAGGGCTTCGGTTTCATCGAACCCGAAGGCGGCGGCGCGGACGTGTTCGCCCATTTCTCCGCCGTGCAGATGGACGGTTTCCGCACCCTGAAGCAAGGCGGGCGCGTCAGCTATGAACTGGTGCAGGGCCCGAAAGGCAGCCTGGCGCAGAACATCCGGCCAGTGGATGCCGATGCCGTCGACACCCCGGCGCCTCAGGGCTCCACCGCCTGAACGGCGCCCTCACCCTCGCTCACCGAAGCCCGCCTCTGGCGGGCTTCGTCGTTTTCAGCGCACGGTGCTGTCGACGCGGCCACAACTCATTGACAAGTGAATCGTTGAAAAGTAATGTACTTATACCGCGGATGCCATTGCTGCTGGGCTGTGTCCGCGCCGTCGATCCACTCCGGGACAACGCCTCATGCAGATTGCCGTACTGGGGGGTGGCCATGGCTGCTACGCCGCCGCTGCCGACCTGACCGAAGCCGGGCACGCAGTGCGCCTGTGGCGCCGCGACGCCACCGCGCTGCAGCCGGTGATCGACAGCGGCAGCATCGTGCTGAAAGACGCCGACGGCCGCCGCGAGGTGACGCTGGCGTTGGTCACCACCGACATCGGTGCCGCGCTGCGCGGCGCGCAACTGGTGCTGATCCCGTCGCCGGCCATCGCACAGCACGACATCGCCATGGCGATGGCGCCGCACCTGGTCGACGGCCAGGTCGTGTTCTTGCCGCCGGGCACTTTCGGCAGCTTCGTGATGGCACAGACCGTGCGTGCCGCCGGCAACCATGCCGACATCGCCTGGGCCGAAACCGGCACCCTGCCCTACCTGGCCCGCAAACATGGCGAGCGCGAGGTCAACGTCACCATTCGCGCCGTGCGCCTGCCCACCGGCGTCTACCCGCTGCGCCATGAACAGCACGCCCTGGCCGTCATCCGCCAAGCCTACCCCAGCGTGCACGGCTGTGGCGACGCACTCTCGGGCGCATTGATGAACGCCGGCCCGGTGATCCATCCGCCGCTGATCGTGATGAACGCAGCGCCGCTGCAGCACTTCGAGCGCTGGGACATCCACAACGAAGGCACGCAGCCGGCGGTGCGCGCCGTCACCGATGCACTGGACCTGGAGCGCATCGCGGTGCGCGAAGCGCTGGGCTACGGCGCGCCGCACTACCCGCTGGCCGACCACTATCTGAACGACCGCTGGATGTATGGCGACGCGCACAAGAAGCTGGTGAAGTCCGGCGACTGGCGTGAACACATCGAACTGCACAGCCACCGCTACGTCAGCGAAGACACCGAACTCGGCCTGGCGCTGCTGGCCTCGGTGGCACGCTGGGTCGGTGTCGACGCACCGGTAGCGCATGGCCTGCTGGCCGTGGTCGGCGGTTTCCTCGGCCGCGACCTGCGCCGCGGCCCGCGCACGCTGGAGGCTCTGGGCCTGGACGGCCTGGACCGCCGCACGCTGCAGCAGCGCCTGCGCACCGGGGCCTGAACACATGGCCCGCTTCGCCGCCGTCGGTGCCGGGCGCATGGGCCGCGGCATCGCCATCGCCTTTGCCTACGCCGGCCACCGCATTGCCTTGATCGACCTGCGCCGGCGCACGCCCGAAGCCTGGGCCAAGCTGCGCCAGGAGGCCGAGGCCGAGATCCTCGCCAGCCTGCAGGGCCTGGCCCAGCTGGGTGCGGTGTCGGCCGCGCAGGTGGCGGCCATCGCCGCGCGTGTGGACCTGGTCGACGCCGATGGCGCCGCCGCAGCCCTGGTCGATGCCGAACTGGTGTTCGAAGGTGTGCCGGAGACCTTGCAGGCCAAGCGGGAAGCCTTTGCCGAGATCGTGCGCCACTGCCGCGACGACACCATCCTCACCTCGACCACCAGCAGCATCCTCGTCACGCAGTTGGCGGCCCTGGTGCACAGGCCCGAACGTTTCCTGAACATGCACTGGCTGAACCCGGCCTATGTGATTCCGGTGGTCGAGCTGAGCACCCATCCCGGCACGGCGCCCGCGGTGCTGGCCCGAGCCAAGGCGCTGATGCAAGGCATCGGCAAGCTGCCGGTGGTCTGCGGCGCGGCGCCGGGCTACATCGTGCCGCGGCTGCAGGCCCTGGTGATGAACGAAGCGGCACGCATGGTCGAAGAAGGTGTGGCCAGCGCCGAGGAGATCGACAAGGCCACACGCTACGGCATGGGGCTGCGCTTCGCCGCGCTGGGCGTCGTGGAGTTCATCGACGTCGGCGGCTGCGACATCCTGCACCACGCCAGCCGCGAGATGAGCGGCTCGATCTCGCCGCAGCGCTACGCAGCGCCGGCCATCGTCGGCCAGATGGTCGAACAAGGCCATCTGGGCCTGAAGACCGGCAGCGGCTTCTACGACTACAGCGGCCGCGACCTGGCCGCCTACCGCCGCGACGTGCTGCAGCGCACGCTGGGCATGTTGCGCCATGCCGGGCTGTGGCAGCCGCCGGCCGATGACACGGTTTCCTGACCCCCACCAGCCCACGAGGCGACACCAAGGAGAGATGCCGATGAGCCGAACCCTCACCACCTGGATCGCCGCCGCAGCGGCCCTGCTGCTGGCCGTGCCGCTGGCCGGCGCGCAGCAGGTCACCACGCTGAAGGCCGTCAACGCCTTCCAGGAAGGCACCTACTACGCGCGCAACTTCGAGCGTTTTGTCAAGAAGGTCAACGACGAAGGCAAGGGCCTGCTGCAGATCAACTACCTGGGCGGGCCGAAGGCGATTCCGACGATGGAACAGGGTGCGGCGCTGCGCAACGGTGTCGTCGACCTGGCGAACACGACCACCTCGTTTGTCGCCGGCCTGTCGCCGGAAAGCCTGTCGGTGAACTACGCCACCGTGTCCTGGGCCGAGATGCGCAAGAACGGCACGGTGGACTTTCTGAACAAGCTGATGATGGAAAAGGGCTTGTACTACTACGCCCGCACCGGCGACGGCGTGCCGTACCACATCTACCTGAACAAGAAGATCGACAAGGCCGACCTCACGGGTCTGAAGATCCGCATCGCGCCGATCTACCGCGAGTTCTTCACGCGCATGGGTGCGTCGGTGATGCAGGTGGCGCCGGGCGAGGTGTTCACGGCGCTGGAGCGTGGTGTCGTCGACGGCTACGGCTGGCCGCTGCTGGGCATCTTCGACCTCGGCTGGCACGAAAAGACCAAGTACCGCGTCGACCCCGGCTTCTACAACATCGAGCTCGGCGTGATGTTCAGCGCCAAGACCTGGAACGCCCTGACACAGCCGCAGAAGGACTTCCTGAACAAGCAGGCCGTGTGGCTGGAAAGCCTGAACGCCGACATGGCGGGCAAGGACGCGCCGGCCGAGTTGAAGCGCCAGGCCGACGCCGGCATCCAGGTGATCAAGCTGCCCGATGCCGAGGCCAAGAAGCTGCTGACGCTGTCGCAGGAAGCCGGCTGGGCCGGCGTCATCGCCGCCAGCCCGCAGCATGGCCCGCAGTTGCGCAAGCTGATGGCGCCCTGAGACCTGCGCATGGACACGCCGCTGCGCCAGCGCCTGCATTGGGACGGCACGGCCGTGCACGACGGCCCGCGTCGCTACCTGCTGATGCGGCCCGATGTGTTGATGGGCGCCGCGGCGCGCCTCGACGGCGCCGCGCGCATGGCGCT
>JBASTF010000247.1:0-3482 GCA_049274755.1 Rubrivivax sp.
GTGCCGGAGCTCAGGCCGCGACGGCGCCGGCTTCGTCGGCCAGCGAACGTGGCTGGCGCCGCTTCAGCCACAGGTACAGGCCGCTGCCCAGCACGATGATGGTGGCAATGTCGAGCAGGGCCCAGAGAATCTTCATCGGCATGCCGCCGTAGTCGCCGAAGTGCAGCGGCTGCGACACCAGCAGCGCCGTCAGGTACCAGGGCAGGGCCGGTGCTGCGGTGACTTCGGTCGTCCTGGCGTCCACCAGCACCGGTTGCAGCAGGCGCGAGGTCAGCGGCGTGTCGCCACGCAGAAAAAACGTGTTGTGGTGCGGGCTGGAGAAGGCCGTGCCCGGGAAGGCGACGAAGGACAGCTTGGTGCCCGGCGCCCGCGCCAGCGCGGCGTCGAAGGAGCGTTGCAGCGAGCCGCGTTCGGCCTCGGGCACCGTGGGCTGGCCCTGGTAGGGCGCCAGCAGCGTGCCCAGCTGGTCGTACTGCCAGTACTTGATCATCAGGTCGGCCCAGGTGTTGATCATGCCGGTGGCGCCGACGACAAAGGCCCAGACCAGGGTGACGATGCCCAGCAGGTTGTGCAGGTCCAGCCAGCGCACACGGGCCGAACGTTCGCGGCGCACGGCGCCGAAGTCCAGCTTGCGCATGAAGGGTGCGTACAGCACGACGCCGGAGACGATGGCCAGCAGCAGCAGCAGGCCCATCAATCCAAGGAAGAGTTTGCCCGGCAGCCCGGCGAACAGGTCGACGTGCAGCTTGAACATCACGTACATGAAACCTTCGTCGAAACGCGGCTCGGCCAGCACCTGGCCGGTCCGGCCGTCGACGGCCACCGAGCGGAAGTCGTCGGTGGGCGCTGGCGTCGGCGTCAGCGTGACGAACCAGAGCCGGCTGTCGTCTTCGTCCTGCGACGCAAACTGCACCACACGCTCGGGGTGGCGGGCACGTGCGGCCTGCAGCACCTGGTCCAGGCTGGCCGAAGGGCCGTTGTGCACGATGGCCGGCGGCTCGACCTCGGTGCCAAGCAGGTGGCCGATCTCGTGGTGGAAGATCAGCGGCAGCCCGGTGATGCACAGCAGCAGCATGAACAGCGTGCTCACCAGGCTGCTCCACTTGTGCAGCCAGGACCAGGTTTTCAGGGCGCGTGCGCTGGCCATGGCTCAGGCCTCCACGCGCTGGCCGGCGACCTGGGGCGCCATGGCCTTGCGGCGCAGCCCGAACCAGACCATCACCAGCACCGGCACACCCAGGGCCAGCCAGGACCAGGCGTCGCCCCAGCTGTCGGAGACCAGGGCCGAGAGCAGGCCGCTGCAGCTCAGCAGGCCCAGCGCCAGAGGCCAGGCCCAGAGGTGCCAGAAAGGTGACGGTGTGGCAACGGTGCGCGGCATGGTGCGTTGGCGTATTGAGTGAGAACCATTCTCATTTTATACGCCGCAGCACCACGCAGGGAATACTCAGTCAGCGTATTGCCCAGCGGCTTTGATCACCGTGCCCCAGCGTTCGGTCTCGGCGCGCAGCCAGCTGCGCAGGCCGTCGGGGGTGAGCTTGCTGTCGGGCACGAACTCGGCGCCGAGTTCAGTCATGCGCTGCGCCACCACCGGGTCTTTCAGCGCGGCGCGCACGGCGGCATTGATCTTGTCCAGCGCTTCCTTCGGTGTGCCCTTGGGCGCGTAGACACCGTGCCAGACGACGACGTCGAAGCCCTTCAGCCCCTGTTCGGCCAGCGTCGGCTGGTCGGGCAGGGTCTTGATGCGCTCCTTCGTCGTCACGCCGTACATCTTCACCGTGCCGGCCTTGATGTGCGGCGTGGTCTGCGTGGTCTGGTCGCACAGCAGGTCGACCTGGCCGCCGAGCAGCGCGTTCATCGCCGGCGCGGTGCCCGAATACGGCACGGTCTGCAACTCCACGCCCACGGCCTGCCGGAACACCGTGCCGCACAGGTGCGAGACGGCGCCGAGGCCGGCGTGGGCCAGGTTGACCTTGTCGCCGTTGGCCTTCAGGTAGCTCAGCAGTTCGGGCAGGTTCTTCGCCGGCAGGTCCTTGCGGCCCAGCAGCGTCATCGGCACGTCGACGACCTGGCTGATGTGTTCGAAGTCTTCCAGCGGCTTGTAGGCCAGCTTGCGGTACAGCGCCGGTGCCGTGGCCATGCCGTTGTGGTGGATGAGGATGGTGTAACCGTCGGGCGCGGCCTTGGCCACGTAGCCGGCAGCCAGCGTGCCGCCGGCACCGAGCTTGTTCTCCACCACCACCGGCTGGCCCAGGGCCTTGCCCATCGGCACCGAGATCGCACGTGCGACGACGTCGGTGGGGCCGCCTGCGGCAAAGGGCACGACCAGGGTGACCTGCTTGTTCGGCCAGGCCTGGGCCGCTGCGCCGCCGGCGGCCGCGGCCAGCAGCAACGCAAGCCAGCTGGCCCGTCGCATCGTCTTCTTCATCGTTCGTCTCCGTCGTTGTGGTCTGTGAAGGTGTGGGGTCTCAGCCCGGCGCGAGCCAGCGGCTGACCACCGGCGCATCGGCCAGGGCCCAGACCCGCTGGATCACGGCCTGCATCTCGGCGGCGTTGGCGCCGTCGCGGTAGGCGGCCAGCGCCAGCGCCTTGGCCTCCAGCTCGGGCCGGCTCAGTGTGTTGCCGGGGTCGCCCTTGGGTTCGTCGATGCGGGCCTCGAAGCTGCGGCCGTCGACGCTGCGCAACTGCACCTTGCCGATCCAGCGTGCCGGATAGGCCTTGTCGACCTCGTCGTCCAGCAGCATCGTCACCTTGTCGCGGAAGGCGGCGACGGCCGGCGAGCGGTAGCCGGCGTCGAACTCGTGCAGCCCGGCGCGGCCCTGCACCGCCACCAGGCCCAGCACCGTGCCCATGTTGAACTTGGCCTGGTGCACGGTCTGTGGGTTTGTCACCAGGCCCAGCACGTCGATGGCGCCCTGGTGCACCCGGGCCGTCACCTGGGCCACGTCGTCGGCCCGCAGCCGGTGTTCGTGCATCAACTGCTGCAGCGCGTCGGCGGCCGGATGCGTGTGGCGGCACGAGGCGTGGAACTTGAACGAGGTTTCGGCCAGCGCCCAGCGGCTGCCCAGGCGCTCGTCGAGCTTCGTGGCATCGGCATCGTCGGACATGCCGGCCGCCATGCCCCGTGTGCCGTCGAAGATGCGGCGCGCGCCGGTGAAGCCGTCGGCCGCGAGGTAGGCCGCCGTCAGCCCGGCCGCGGCGGCATGGGCCGTGTGCAGCTGCTTGCTGTCGGCAGCGTCGCGCAGGAACTCCCACAGGCCCGCGCTCTGCGTGCCGGCCGAGCCGAAGGCATGCTGCATCTGTTCGGGACTGAGCCGCAGCAAACGTCCGGCGGCCGCGGCGGCGGCCAGCGTGCCGGCGGTGCCGGTGGTGTGGAACACGCGGTAGTGCGAACGGCCGAGGAACTCGCCGACGCGGATGCCGACCTCGTAACCCGCAACCGCCGCCGCCAGCAGTTCGGCGCCGCTGCGGCCCAGGGCCTGCGC
>JBASTF010000248.1:0-6436 GCA_049274755.1 Rubrivivax sp.
GCAGCGGCATTGCCGCCTGCGGTTGCGCCTGAAGCTGCAGCGCAGCCGGCGCCGGCGATCGCAGCGGAAGCGGCCGAGCCCGCCGAGTCGCTGCCAGTCGCCGACGAGCGCGAACGTGTGATGGGCGGCTACTTCGACCTGATGCGCGGTTTCCTCGACCAGCAGCGTGCCGTCGTCGAACAGTGGCCATCGGACGGTGAGGTCGCACCGGCACAGCCCACGCCCGCATCCACGTTGGACTGGCCGTCGACCCATGTCATCGACAGCCGCACGCCGCTGCTGGACGAGATCGTCGAACACGACGAGCGCCATGTGCGCGCACGCTGCAGCGTCAGCCTGCTGAACGACAACTTCATCCGCGACCACGTGATGTCAGGCCCGGTGTCGGCCCGGGACACCACGCTGTTCGGCTTGTCCTGCGTGCCCTTCACCGTCAGCCTGGAGGTGATGGCCGAAGCCTGCGCCCTGCTGGCCGGGCGTGGGGACGTGCATGTCATCGAAAACGTCAAGGCCTACGACTGGGTGGCGCTGGACGACGGGGCGCTGACCTTCGAGGTGCGCGCCGACGTCATCGACCGTGCGGCCGGCCACTACAGCGCCCAGGTCATCACGGCGCGTGGCCCGGTGCTGACGGCCGAGTTCCGCTTCGACGCCGAATGGCGGCTGCCGGCGGTGCCGGACCTGGCCGAGCAGCGCGAGTCCTGCCTGAACTGGCCGCACATGTACGCCACCGGCATGTTCCACGGCCCGGTGTTCCAGAGCATGACCTATGTCGATGGCTGGGACGACAGCGGCATCGACGTGCAGCTCTCCGAGGTCACGCTGGACGGCTTCTTCGCCGCCGGCCAGCGCCCGCAACTGGTGCTGAACCCGGTGCTGCTGGACGCGATGGGCCAGGTCGTGGCCTGCTGGCTGGTGCAGTACGTGGGCACCGATTTCCACGCTTTCCCGTCGACGATTGCCAGGCTGGAGCTCTACGAAGCCTGCCCGGCGGACCGCGCCGGCATCGTGATGCGCATGCGCCAGCGGCCGGTGGACGGCGTGGCCACCGACATCGCCGCGCCACGTGCCTGGCAGTTCGAATGTGTGGACGGCGACGGCAAGGTGCTGATGCGCGGGCAGGACCTGGTGAACCTGTTTTTCCGCGTGCCTGCGGCCTACCACGAGGTGCGCTGCGACCCGCTGAACGGCTGGATGGGCCGGCCTTCGCCGCTGGCCCCGGCCGACGGCGTGGCGCTGTGGGACGTGCCCATGCTGTCGGAGGAGTTCTGCGCCCAGTCGGGTGCGATCTGCCTGCGCATCCTGGCCCATGTGTACCTCTCGCCGCCCGAGCGCGATGAATGGCGTGCCGTGCAAGGCCCGCTGCGCAAGCGCCGCGAGTTCCTGTTCGGCCGCGCGGCGCTGAAAGAAGCCGTGCGCGACTGGGTGCAGGTACAGACCGGCCATCTGCTGCATCCCACGGACATCGTCGTCAGCCACGATGCGCAGGGCGCGCCGCATGTCGGCGGCTGGTGGACGGCATCGCTGATCGAGGCGCCCGAGGTGTCGCTGTCGCACATCCAGGACAGTTGCCTGGCCGCCGTGTCGCCGCCCGGCCAGCCGGTGGGTGTGGACCTGGAAGCGCTGGGCCGGGTGCGCCGCGTCGACCTGGTGGCCGAGTCGCTGGCCCCGGCCGAGCAGCCGCTGGTCCAGGGCTTGCATGGCACGGAGTACGAGGAACGGGTGTTGCGGTTGTGGTGCGCCAAGGAGGCGGCAGCCAAATGTCTGGGGATCGGCCTGCAGGGCGATCCGGGGGCCTTCCAGGTGGCGCAGGCCGATGCCGGCTGCGAGAACCTGGTCGTTGAGCACAAGCTAGGGAGTGTCGAGGTGCAGGTGTCAGGCCAGGAGCGCACGATAATTGCAGTCGCCGTGCCGGCACTGAGTGACTTCGAGGTTGAGGGATGAGCAATCTGAGGCAGGACACCACGATCGGGACCGTCGTCGCCATCGTCGACGATTTGACGCAGGACTGGGGCCTGGACCGGGATGGACCGAGCAATGCACAAACCATGGTCGTGGCCGACCTGGAATTCGCGTCGGTGGACATCATCCAGCTCTGTGTTGCACTGGAGCAGTGCTACGGCCGCCGCTTCGGTTTCCAGGAACTGCTCATGAAGAACGGGAGCTATGTCGGCGACCTGTCGCTCGGCCATCTTGCCGCCTTCGTGGACCTCAAACTGAAGAGTGAAGGAATCGCGATATGACGGTGCGCACGCTTTTCATCGGCATGGACGGTGCAACCTTCACCGTCCTGAACGATCTGGTCAAACCCGCCGACGGCGGCCCGGTGATGCCCTTCCTGGCGAAGATCTTCGCCGAAGGCAGCCGCGCCAAGCTGCGCTCGACGCCGAACCCGCTGACGCCGCCGGCCTGGGTGTCGATGATGACCGGGCGCACGCCGGGCCACCATGGTGTGTTCGACTTCATCCGCGCCGAGGAGCGTGGCGACGAAGTCTTCTTCACGCTCTTCGACGCCCGCGACTGCCGCGTCGAGACCATCTGGTCCATCGCCAGCCGCCAGGGCAAACGGGTGGCCGCGCTGAACTTCCCGTTCACCGCGCCGCCTCCCAAGGAACTGAACGGCTTCATCGTGCCGGGCTTCGTGCCCTGGCGCCACCTGCGCCGCAACTCGCACCCGTCCGACGTCTACGACCGGCTGAAGACCATCCCCGAGTTCAACGCGCAGGAACTGGCCTGGGACTTCGAGCAGGAAAAGCAGTCCGGCAACGAACTCAGCGACCACGACCGCGAGCAGTGGGTCAGCTACCACCTGCCGCGCGAGAAGCAGTGGTTCCGCGTTGCCGAGTACCTGATGCGCGAAGAAGCGCCCGACCTGATGGCGGTGCTGTTCGACGGCGTCGACAAGCTGCAGCACCAGGCCTGGCCTTATGTCGACCCGGCGCTGCAGACCGGCGAGCTCAGCGGCTTCCACCACCGCATGCGTGAACTGTCGCTGGGCTACTTCCGCCAGCTCGACAGCTTCATCGAAGCCCTGGTCACGGCCGCCGGTCCCGAGGTGCAGGTGTTTTTCTGCTCCGACCACGGTTTTGCCGCGTCGACCGAGATCGTGCGCATCAACGCCTACCTGGCCGAGAAGGGCTACGTGCACTTCCGCGACCTGCCCGACGGCGAAGCCGGCGCGCGCCGCGACAACAGCTACTTCGCCCACCTCGACTGGGAAAAGACCACGGCCTACTGCCGCACGCCTTCGTGCAACGGCATCACGATCCGCGTGGCGCGCCAGCCCGGCGAAACCGGCATAGCTCCTCAAGACTACGAGAGCTTCCGCGCGAAGCTGATCCGCGACCTCGAGGACCTGGTCGACGCCGAAACCGGCGAACGCATCATCAGCGAGATCCACAAGCGCGAAGACGTGTTCCCGGGCGCGGCGATGAAGGACGCGCCCGACCTGCAGCTGGTGCTGCGCGACTTCGGCTTCGTCTCGGTGAAGAACATCCTGCCGGTGGTCGAGAAGCGCAACTACCCGATCGGCACCCACCACCCGGACGGTGTGTTCCTGGCCTACGGCCCGGGCATCGAGGGCGGCAAGATGCTGGGCCGGCGCCACATCACCGACGTGGCGGCCACGCTGCTGTACAGCCTGGGTTTGCCGGTGCCGTCCGACTTCGAAGGGGTGGTGCCGCCGGCCATGTTCACGGCCGACCACAAATCTGCACACCCCATTGTTGCGGGGGCTCCCACCCTGAGCGGCCAGAACGATGCCAAGATCGAGGCCATGGACGACGACGAGAAGAAGCAGATCATGGAACAGCTGCAGATGTTGGGATACATGGAGTAGATCGAGGTGCCGACCGCTGTCGTCAACGGGGTGCGCCTGAACTACGTCCAGATGGACGACGGGCAGTCGCACGACCGCGAAGACCTGGTCATGGTGCATGGCCTGGCGACCAGCCTCGCTTTCTGGTACTTCCAGTACGCCACGCAACTGGCCAAGCGTTTCCGCGTCACGCTGTTCGACCTGCGTGGCCATGGCCGCTCGGAAATGCCGGCGAGCGGCTACGCGCCCGGCCTGCTGGCCAGCGACCTGGGTGGCCTGCTCGACCATCTCGGCATCGAGAAGGCGCATTTCCTGGCCCATAGCTTCGGTGGTGTCGTCACGCTGAACTTCGCCTGCCAGCAGCCGCAGCGTGTGCGCAGCCTGGTGCTGGCCGACAGCCACATCTCGGCCGTGCGCCACGTCGAGACGCTGCGTGAATGGGCCTACGGCCAGAGCATCCAGCCCATCCTCGACCGCCACGGCCTCGAGCTCGACGCCAGCGACCCGTATTTCGGCTACAAGCTGCTGACACGTGTGGCGCAATGGCAGATGCGCGGCCTCACGGTGCCGGGTGAACTGGCCGAGGTTGTCAGCCCGCTGATGGGCAAAACCGGCCCGCGCACCGCGGCGCAATGGCTGCGACTGATGGACAGCACCACGGCCGAAGCCGAGATGATGGGCGACGACGGCCTGGCGCTGGACCGGCTGCGTGCGCTGCAGTTTCCCATCCTGGCGATGTACGGCGACCATTCGCAGGCGCGCCTGACCGGCAGCGAACTGCTGCAGGTCTGGCCGCATGCCGAGTTCCGGCGTGTGCGCGATGCCGGCCACTTCTTCCCGGCGTCGCGGCCCGAGGAAGTGCTGTCGGGCTGCGAACGTTTCTGGGGCGGCGAGTTCAACGAGCAGGCACGGCGTTTCCGTGTCGGCGAAGCAGGCCGCAACCACTTCCGCAGCGACCGCGTGTTCATGGCCGCAGGGTCCTGGTACTTCACGACACGCGAAGAAAACCGCGTCGGGCCGTTTGCGGCCTGCGAAGAGGCGACAGCAGGCTTGGCCAACTTCATCCAGTCGGTGCAGGCCTAGATGTCTGCTGTGAACCGCCTCGGCATCAACCGGGGCTTGAGCGCCAGAGACTTCCGGCTGGTGGCCTACGGTGGTTTCGGCGACGGCCACAACTCCTACGCCCATTCGATGGCGTGGTTCAACGGCCGGCTCTATGTGACGACGATGCGCGGCGCTTTTGCGCTGATGCGCTCGCGGCTGTCGCTGGGCCTGGACACCTGGCCGGTGGAAGGCCCGCCGGATCCCTTCGACCTGGACCTGGCGGCCGAAATCTGGGCCTACGACCCGCGGCTGGACTTCTGGGAACGTGTCTACAAGGCGCCGCAGATCATCGGCAGCCATGGCAAGCCGATTCCGCGCGACATCAGCTACCGCAGCATCGCCGTCTACCAGCCGACGCCGCAGCACAAGCCGGTGCTTTACGTCAGCACCTGGTCGCCGGCGCGTGGCCCCGGGCCGGTGATCCTGAAGACCGAGGACGGCCGCCGCTTCGACGTCACCTGCGAACCCGGCCTGGTCGGCCTGCCGGTGACGACGATCCGCTCGCTGGTGCCGTTCAAGGGTCGGCTCTACACGACGCCGGCTGGCTCGCGTGGCGGCAACACCAACATCTCGGGCCACGTCGTCGTCTACGAAAGCCGCGACCCGGCCGCCGGCAAGTGGGAGCCGGTCAGCGACCTGGGTTTCGGCGACATGTCGAACAAGTCGCTGCACGAGATGTGCGCCTGGGGCGACCATCTGTATGCCGGCACGCTGAACCTCAGCGGCTTCCAGCTCTGGCGCAGCACCTGCGATGGGGATCCGCCCTACGAATGGGAGAAGGTGCTGGAACTCGGTGCCGGCCGCGGCAAGCTGAACCAGGGTGTGCTCAGCATGATGCCGTTCAAGGGCGCGCTGTACATCGGCACCGGCATCCAGGGCGGCGGCATCGACCGCGCCAACGGCGTGGGCCCGGCACCGGCCGAACTGATCCGCCTGCACGACGACATGTCCTGGGACCTGATCGTCGGCGACCCGCGCGACACGCCGGACGGCCGCAAGGAACCGCTGTCGGGCCGCATGGCCGGCTTCGACAGCTTCTTCAACGGCTACTTCTGGCGCATGTGCGAACACGACGGCTGGCTCTACATGGGCACCTTCGAGTGGAGTTCGGTGCTGGGCTACGTGAAACACAGCCGCTGGCCGGGTGCGTTCTCCAACATCTTGGCCTACGTGGGCCCGAAGACGCTGTTCGAGAACCAGTCGGGCTTCGACCTCTACCGCAGCTTCGATGGCGAGAACTGGGTGCCGGTGACGACCAACGGCATGGCCAACCCGTACAACATGGGGCTGCGCACGCTGGAGTCCACGCCCTACGGCCTGTTCCTGGGCACGGCAAACCCCTGGGGTCCGCGTGTGATGCCGCTGGACAGCGACCACTACGTCGACAACCCGCGCGGCGGCTGCGAGATCTTCCGCGGCGACATCTGAAGGCGGCCTCGCATGAAGAAGCGCCCGGGCCTGCTTGCTGCGCTGGTGGCGCGGGCCGGCGCCGACAGGCCGCGGCCGCTGCTGGAC
>JBASTF010000249.1:0-1951 GCA_049274755.1 Rubrivivax sp.
CCCCGGGCCCGTGCACCAGGTGTTTGTCGCGCCGCCGGCGGCGCCGGCCGAAGTGGGTCAATCGCCGCAACTGGCCAACGCACTGGCGCGCTTGGACCCGCTGTTCAGCACGATCCGCAGCGCCCACGCGTTCCGTACCGAAGACGGCAGCTTCGCCGACGAATGGCAGCGCCTGTCGCAGGCAGCGCAGAAGATCCACCGCCACATCGAGGCCTTGCAGAGCGGTGACAGCCTCGCGCTGCTGCCGTAGATCACGCGGCAGGCTGCCGCTGCAGCGCAGGGGGGCCCGCCCGAAAAGCAAACGGGTCAGCTCCTTGTGAGAGCTGACCCGTTGTTTTCAATGGTCGGGGTGGCGGGATTCGAACTCGCGACCCCTTGCACCCCATGCAAGTGCGCTACCAGGCTGCGCTACACCCCGACGAAGCTAGCAGTATAGCCCAGCTTGTGCAGGCGCCCCGATTCAGACGCTGAGCAGTTCGCGGATGGACAGCAGTTCGGCGCGCAGGTCGGCGTCGGCCAGGACCTGCGGCGGATGTTCATCATCGCCGGCCGGGGTGACGGCAACGGCTTCCAAGGCTTCAGCCTCGGGCAGGTCGTCGATGTCGGCCGGCAGCGGCGGCGTGCTGCTCCCGTCGCCCTGCAAAGCCGACGCGCGCGCCGCGGCGCTGCCTTCGGCGAGGCGGTTGCGGGCGCCGCTGATCGTGAAACCCTGCTCGTACAGCAGTTCGCGGATGCGCCGGATCAGCAGCACCTCGTGGTGCTGGTAGTAGCGGCGGTTGCCCCGCCGCTTCATCGGCTTCAGCTGGGTGAATTCCTGCTCCCAGTAGCGCAGCACATACGGTTTGACACCGCAGAGCTCGCTGACCTCACCGATGGTGAAGTAGCGTTTCGCTGGGATGGCCGGAAGCGCTTTCTCCACTGAAATCAATGAGATCGGGGGCGGAATCTAGACTTTACTCGAACTCCCCTTCGCTCGGGGTGTCACCTTGCACGATCGCCTTCAACTTGTGGCTGGCATGGAAGGTGACGACATGGCGCGCCTTGATCGGAATCGACTCGCCGGTGCGCGGGTTGCGCCCCGGCCGCGGTGCCTTGCGCCGGATGTTGAAGTTGCCGAAACCCGAGAGCTTGACGTCGTCGCCCTTCACCAGCGTGCCGTGCACGATCTCGAAAAAGGCCTCGACCATGTCCTTGGACTCGCGTTTGTTGAGCCCCAGGCGGTCGAACAGCAGGTCGGCCAGTTCGGCCTTGGTCAGCGTCGGCGTTTCCAGCGAAGGCAGGATCACGCGTTCGCTGGGCGTGTTGTCGTCGGCCATGTGGTGTGGTCCCCCCCGTTCAAGCCCGCAGCCGCGCGCCGAAGGCGGCCTGCACCCGTGCCACCGCCGCCGCGACGGCGGCGTCGATACGCTCGTCGGTGAGTGTCGCTTCGGCGTCCAGCAGTTCCAGTCGCACCGCCAGGCTGCGTTCGCCGGCGGCAATGCCCGTCACCGGCTGCACCGGCTTGTAGACATCGAACAGTGTCGCCGATCGCACCAGCGGGTCGGCAGCGAGTTGCGCCACCAGGGCGTCGTGGGCGATGCCTTCGCGCAACACCAGGGCCAGGTCCCGCTGCACGGCCTGCTGGCGCGGCAACGCCTCGAACTGCGGCAGCGGGCGCTGCAGCGCCGCTTCGAGGTCGAGCTCGAACAGCACCGGCGCCTGCGGCAGCTCATAGGCCTGGCGCCACTTCGGGTGCAGTTCGCCGAGGTGGCCAATGGCGACGCCGTCGAGCTCAACCCGGGCGCAGCGGCCCGGGTGCAGGGCCGGGTGGCTGTCGGGCACAAACACCGGCTTGCGCGGCGCAAACAGCGCCTCGACATCGGCCTTCACGTCGAAGAAGTCGACCTGGCGCTCCTTGGCGCCCCACTGCACCGGTTCCACCGGGCCGTAGGCCAGGCCGGCCACACGCAGC
>JBASTF010000250.1:0-13347 GCA_049274755.1 Rubrivivax sp.
GCTCCTCATCCGTCAGCAGCAACTCGACCTTCGGTCTGCCCGTTCTCATCGCGGCATCTCCGTTCCCAAGATGCCGCAATGGCATGCACGATTAATGCCAGAAATTAACGGGACAGGACACTAGCGCAGCCCCACATCCTCGGTCCCAGTTCCTGCTCACGCGCCACCACGTCGCGAATGGCCCAAGCCGCAAGCACCGCATGCACAGCGCTGGGCCAGTGAAGACGCTCTTGCTCCAAGCGGATCTGACGCTCACCGAAGGCGTCACTCTTCAGCTTCTGCAGCAACTGAGCTTCCATCACCGTGAGAGTGTTCGCTGATCCCGTGGCCTGGCTCGACTCGCGTGTCCACAGATGCCGATGTGCGAGGAGCACCTCTTCTGTCATCAGCAACGAGCGGACAGCTGGAAAGCAGTCCCGCGCGTGCGACAGAATGTGCAGCCCCCACGTGTCGATGTCGCCCCAGTAGAGGACCTGCGCCTGGCCGCACCAGCCGATGCTCTGCAGCGCACCGACATTGTTGCCCAGGCGCATGGCCACGGCGGTGTTTGGCATGTCGGGGATCGCCAGGCCCGTCGCCAGGTTCTCTACGATCAACAGGCGCGAGGGCGGCTCCTTGAAGGCCGCGCTCCATTGGTGCGCCGGCATCTGGATGTCCTCCGAGTGCCCGAGTTGCGCCCGCAGTGCTGGGTCGAGCAGTCGCATTCGGATCGTGTCAGGCGCCTTGCGAAGACCAAGCGCGCTGTGCAGGTCGCCCGTACGCTGCAGGACCGACTGCAGGATCGGCAAGACTGCCCCAATCCGAGGCTCGACCCATTTGGTGTCGACGTCGACGAGCGGCAGTTGGCGAAGGTACAGGCCCGAGTCCGGGTTGGCCTGCGCCCAAGCCACCAGGCCGAGTAGCCGTACGAAATCGGCCTCGTCCCATCCTGCCACCGTCGCCGCGGCTTGCGCCCAGTCTGCGTCCGCGCCGAGCCGGGGATACGCATGGACGAGCACGCCACTGCGCTCGACAAGGAGTTGCCAGCGTGTGGCGGCGCCAGCCTGCTGCGCGACCGAAGCCGCATTCGAGAAAGTGACCTGCGCTGGGACGCTGACAGCACCAAGCTTGCGCCACTTCAGCGTCTTGCGAACCAGCGCGATGCCGCTACTCGATCGCACGGCGCGGCCTTCGAACTCTGACCACGCGCCGAGCCACGCCCGAAACGCCGCGGGCGCATCGGCGGCCTTTGCTTCCGTGGGCCAATTGATGGAAACGCGCAAAGGCCAGGATTCGGTCGCAGGCGAGAACAGCCAGTCCAGATGCAGTCGGTCGAACTGACGCTTCGCTGCATCGGCGAGATCGTCCGGCGTCAATGCACTGGGAAACTCCGGCAAAGGCATCGAAGGTCAGTCCCGTTGGATGGCCGCGCCGCTGGGTTCGCTCTGGCCGGCGACCTGCACACCACCTTGCCCGCCTAGTCCCACCAACCGGCGGGTGGTCATATCGTACTCGATCGACACCACGCCAGAGCTACTGCGGGACTTGTTGCTGAAGACGTGTGCGCCGCCGATGAAGGGCTCGAGCGTGCGCACAGCCTTCATGGGTGTGGCCATGAGCATCTGGAAGCCGAACGTGTTGAAGATGTTGAGCGTCATCGCCGTGAAGTCGCTGTCCGCCTTGTCAAAGGCCTCATCCATCAGCACGGTGCAGAACTGTGGCAGAGGGCGGTCGGTGCCCGCCAGCTGGTATCGCAGCGCCGCAGCCAGGCAGGTCGCCGCCAGCTTCTGGCGCTGCCCGCCCGACTTGCCTGCGCCTGACTGGTAGATGTCCTTGACCTCGCCTGCCTCGTCGTATTCCTTGGCAAGGAACTCGACGTGCTGGCGAACGTCCAGCACAAGCGCCCTCCAGCGCTCGTCTTCCGGCCTTTCGCCCTGCAGGCGCTTGACGATCCCGTGCAGCGCTTCGAACTGGGCTTCGCGCTCTTCCCGGCTCGCCTCGGTCTTGAAGTTGCGTTCCAGGCAGGCGCGCAACTCGGCGCGGAAGTCGGCCACTTCCGGCAAGGTTCTGGGCTTGTCCTTGATCAACAGGTAGGTGCCAGGGTTGAACGGCGATTGCCCGAGCGCGTCGTTCACGATGTTCATGCGGTTGCGGATCTCGTCGCGCTCCGTGGTCAACCTCTGCTGGAGCTTGGCCAGATGGCGATCACTTTGCTCGTTCAGGAGCCGGAAGAAGTGGTCCTCGAAGCGCGGCAGGTCGTCGGCCACGATCTTCTCCAGCACCCGCGCGTACTCCGGCCAGTCCTCCAGCGTGGTCCCCATATCCGCAGCGGCCTTCTGGTGCACGCGCTTGAAGGTGCTCAAGACGCCTTCCAGCTTGTTCTTGCAAAGTAGGGCCTTCTCCCTGGCGTCGCCCCGCTTGTCCGCGAGAGCCTCACGGACGCGAGCGCGCTTTCCTTCCAGGTTCTCGAGTGTGATTGCTGCGCCGCGCTCGAAAAGCGGCAGCAGGTCAGCCTCCAGGTCGGGTGGGTGCCGGATCTCTTCGGGCGTGTTCTCGCGCGCCTCCTTGAGGGCAGCGATCTGCCTGGCTGTGGCGTCGCGCAACTGCTCTGCTGCCGTGCACGCGCCGCGCGCTTCTTTGACGACCTTCTCCTTTGCGTCGATCCGCCGATCGGTATCGCCAACCTCGGGGTGCGCTTCGGTGGCCAGCCTGATTTGCTCAACCAGGCCGGCGACCGTCTGGCCGGCGCCCACCTCGTCAACCTCGTCCCAGGTCACCTGGGACAACAGCGTCGCAGCGTTCAGTTTCTCGCGCTCCTTGGCGCGCTTCTCTTCGATCCTGCGTAATGCGGCCGTAGCGTCCGTCTTGGCATCGTTCCACTCGCCGATCTCACGGACGATGTCGAGCTTCTTGTGTTCGTTGGAGAAGCCGATCGCCCACGTGAGTCGGTTGTCGATGCGGTCGCGATCATTCTTCTCATGGCGCGTGCGCCCACGCTTGATCTGCCCTTGGAGGCTGAGGGCCCGATCGGCCGCCGCGAACTCCTGTGTTGAGTCGGTGCAGACGTAGTCGCCGTAATGCTCGAGGATCTCGTCGCGGATCCAGTGCCCGTAGTCGCCTTCGGCACAGTCCAGGAACCGGCTCGGCGCCTTCGGGCCTTCAAGGGGACGCCGATCGTGGCTGCGCATGCGCAGGTAGCGCACATGCTGGCCGGTCTGCGTCTCCTCCAGCCAATCGACCACCGCTCCGTAGTGGGCCTCGGGCACCAGGAACGAATTCGCTAGCGGGCCGAGAAGGCGCTCAAGCGCACCTTGCCAGCGGCTCTCGCTTTCCCGGACGTTCAGCAGTTCCCCGGCAAACGGCAGACGCGAGGGCGAAATGCGCAGTGCCGCCGCGAGTCGATCGCGCACGAGGATGAGCTTGTCCGATAGGTTGGAACTGCGCTTCCCCAGCGATTCGAGCTCCGGGACGAGCTCGTCCAGGCGGGTGTCTGCCTCGAAGACCTTGCGTCTGAGCTTGTCCACCTGCCCATCGTCGTCCTTGTTTTCACCTCGCTCGGCCATCTGTTTGGCGGCGCCCACGCGCTCGCCGAAGTGCACCGCCGACGTCGGTTCGGTCCACCCGAGCGTGCGCAACCACCCCAGCGCGCGCGCGCGTGCCTTGCCCACCGTTACCAGCAGGGTCGTGCGCGTCTCCAACTGCTGCTTGAGGTTGGCAGCATTGCCGTCGTCCATGCCGGCACGCTCGCGCCTGAGCTGCTCAAGCTCTTCCTCTCGCAAAGAAAGTTCATGGTTCTGTGCTTTGGCGGCTTGACGCTGGCCTTCAAGCTCCACTTCCAGCTCGGCGGCACGCTCGCCTTTCAGTTGGAAGAGAAGGTGGTCCCGCTGATGGTCCGCCTGCGACAGCAGTTGGATGGCGTGGGCAACCTCCGCGTTCGCGGCCTCGTAGTCGCGGTGCTCCGTGTCAGCCTTCAGCAACAGGTTGCGCTGCTCCCGCGCATCGACGACGTCGGCGTGCGCCGCGGCCAGCGTCGTGAAGTCCTCGCACAGGTTCTTGGCAATGCCAAACGTCTCCGGCTCGTCCAGCATGTTGTCGCGCATGAAGGCATTGATGTCGCCAAGGTTCTTCGACGACTGGGTCCGGTGCAGAAGCCTGAGCGCGAGATCGTGGTCGATGCCCAGACGGGCCTTGAAGCGTTCCCGGAACGCCGAGTGCGTGGAGAACGGCGGCGTGATGTCGGGCAGGTACTTGGCGAAGGCTCGGACGTTGTAGTCCGCCATGAAGAACACCAGCTCCTTGAGGCTGAAGGAGCGCTCGACGACCAGGTAGCAGCTGTGCACGTCCTTCGCCAGCGTGGACTTGCCCTTGATCCACCACAGGCCGACGAGCGTGAGGAGTTGTCCGCCGCCGCTCTCGTAGACCTCGGCGACTGCGCTCATCGTTGTGTCGTCGCGCAGGTACTGCGAGGCAATGATCCCGCCGTCGGATTCGTTGGTCGCCCACGCCCCGCGGATGTAGCTGACCATGTTTCGGTCGCGCGCCAGCTTGTCGTTGCCGCGCGCAGCGGCGTTGAACTCCGAGTTCGGCGGGGCCATCAGCGCCGAGTGCGCGTCCAGGATCGTCGATTTCCCCGAGCCAGACGGGCCGACGAGCAGGTGGCCGAGCGCGGAGATGTCCAGCACGTGCAGCTTGCTGAACGTGCCCCAGTTCATCACCTGGATCTGCTTGAGACGGAACTGACGCTGCGCCGCCTCGTCGAGATCACGCTCGCTCCATTGCGGCCTGCGGTCGTCCTCATGGACCTCGGCAGGCACGCGCGGTGCGCCAGGCGCTGCCAGCGGAACGGCTTCGAACAAGGCGGTCTGGTCCATCGGGGCAATCCTTGTGCTCAAACGCGGTCAGCATCGACACCGCTGCCGACCTCATCCTGCGTTTCAACGTCTTCGTCATCGGACGGTGCGTCACTGTTGCCGGCCGCTGCAGCTTCGCCCGTGGCAGGTTCGCCGGCTAACTCGGCGGCGATCCTGCGGTAGGTCCCCTGGAGCGCCCGAATCTGCTCGTGCGAGAAGACAAGCTTGAGCGCCGGCGACACCTCGAACCTGTCTCCGCTGTTTCGGATCTGGCGCAGGAAGTTGTACTTCTTGGCCTTCTCGATCGCGTTGTCGACCTGTTTGCCGAAGCGGCTGCGGTCCACGTTGTCGCTCGCCTCATAGGCTTTGAGTTGGTCGATCATTTCCGAGCGCGCCAGCGTCGCGCGCTCGCCGGCGGCCTCGGCCAGCGTCAACCTCATGCGCAGGAAGAGCACGAGCGCCGTGTCCAGGAAGGTCAGTCGCACCTCCCTGAGAAGATGCGGCACGTCCAACTCCGGCGCGTGCACCGGCCGCGTGAATGCCACACGCTGCTCCCGATCGATAACGAGGTCCAGGAAGACGTTGTGCAGGAGCTCGCGCAGGCGTATCTCGTGGGCCAGGAGCACCGGCCAGAGTCTGCTGTGCCTCTCGTCCAGCGATGGCCCGCGCAGGAGCAGTGCGAAAGCGCGTCGCACGTCGTACGGAAGCGTCGAGGCATCGCCCTCGAATAGGGTCTTCGCCTCGTTCGAGCCCAGCGGGCTCACGTATTCCTTGTCGTCGCCTTCGAAGTGGTCGGTACCTGCCTCGTCGTCCACTGCGGCTGCGCCGCCGGAGACAGAAGGTGGCACCGGCCGGCCGTCCTTGTCGAGGCCAGGTTTGGCGGTGCGGCGGAACACGCCGACCCGCTGGTTGCGGCGCTTACTGATGGAGGTCACTGAGGCAATCCCGAGTGAAGAGCAGTTGGGCGATCCGCGCCTGCCGGACGACGCCGTCCTGTCCAGTCCACGTCACGAATTCCCGAGGGCTGTACATACGCTCGCGGTCTTCCAGCACGACGCCGTAGCGCTGCCCCAGCGACATGTAGCCGACGATTGACGCGAGGCCTTGCGTCAACGCAAACATCTCGGTCAGATCGCGCACGCTGACCTGGCCACGATTCGCCAACGCTGCGCGGATGTTGGCCTTGAGCAGCGGCATGTCGATGTCGGCGTTGTCGATCATCTCCCGCATGGCGTCCAGGTCGATATCGGGCGGCTGCGCATCGTCGACGGTCGTCTCGGCTGGCCTCTCCGCGGGGTCCTCAAGCACCAGTTGGGAGATCGAGCGCAGGCTCGTGGTGGACAGCGTCAACGTGAAGTCCAGGGTGCGGCCATTCGTCAAGGCATCGCGCAGTTCAAGCGACTCCGCCACTGTGGCGCGCAGGAGGCGCTGGATCTGGCGTTGCTCCTGAAATTCGCGGCTCTGAACGAAGGTCTTGAGACTGCGACCGAGCGTGGTCATGACCTCCTGGACCGTTCCGCCTTCGGCCAGCAGCACTTCCGTCACCCGAAACAGCCGGCGCCGTTCCGCCAGGCTCAGCATCCGAACGAACGGTCGGGACTCGAGCGCGTCGAGGGCAGCCTTCAGGGCCTCGAACTGCGCCGGGTCGGTCAGCAGACGCCAGAACGCTGCGAATGACTTGCCTTCGTCGCTGCCTGCGATCGCGTCGGTACCGAGGAACACCTTCTCCAGCACTTCCGCCCGCGGACCCTCGTGCTCGACGAGTTGCCTACGAAGGTCGCGGTTCAGTCGGTCGAAGGCATCCCGTACACGGCGGAAGTCCGCGCCGATCTCCTCGGCCATCGCCACGACATGACGCCCGCGCTCCGTGGCCCGATCTGGGTCGAGCGGAGACACCCCCTCTGCCTGCACGCGCTGGATCTCCTGGGCGACACGACCGAGTTCTGCGTGGAGCGCGCTCAATCGAGAAGCGGGATCGGGATCAGTATCCGCGGCCAGCTTCAAGACCGAGTCAATCACGACGGCCAAGCCACTCTCCGTGGCGGTCTGGCGAGGCTGGAGGCGTCCCATCACAAGGCGCAGAGCTGCCAACGCATCGGCCGTCAGCTCGTACACCTCTTCGGTGGCACCCTCCGGGTAGCTGCGCGAGAGCCACTTGCCCTGCACCCACTCTTGGACGAACTCCTGGGCGGGCTTCTCGATCTCCTCGCCTCGGGCCCGCAGCAGGTCGAACTCGGTGTCCAGCTTTTCCCGGAGTGCCGACCATCCCAGCTTTGTCGATGCCTCGGGGAACAGTCCCTGGAGCAGCGCAACGATCAGCTCCGACTGCCGCGCCGCCAACAACATCCACATCGGAGCGTCACGCAGCCCCCGGAGCTGCTGCAGCGCGAGCGCCGTTCTCATGCGGTCACCTCACCCGCCGCGATCCTGCGTTCATGCCGCTGCCACCTTGCCTTCATCGGCGTCGCACGGCCGCGGCCATCGCCTCGTAGTTCATGTGCAACGGCGCGTTGGACAGCCAAGCCCACATGGCGTCGTCGTCGGCCGCGCGCTCGAGCATCTGGGCGTGCTCGACTTCCTTCATGGCGCGAACCCCCCTCACTCTGGGCTCCTCCCTTGCGTCTCTCGCATGCGCTTCGATGGACTCCGGCGACTCGGCCAGGTGGTATGTGTAGGTCGCCGCACCGCGTTGCATCACTCGATCCAGGATCAACAGCGCACCGGTCGGCACATACCTCGGATGCTCCGTGATGGTCAGTGAAACGTCGGTCTTAGCACCTTCGAACTCGAGCCACGCGTGAGACATTTGCACGGGCGACGTCTCATCGCACACGAAGCCCACGACGGCATGGGTACGCACCTGGTGCTCGCGCCACAGGTACAGGCACAGGAAGAAGGCCAGCGGGTAGCAGGCAGCGACGTGGCGCTTGGGCACGACGAAGCTCGAATGCAGCCGCAAGGCGACCTCGGCGACGGTGCGATGCGCGGGCGACAGAGACTCGAGCCAGGCCGCATCCGCCGCCCGTTCGTCCGCGACCTGCTGAGCACGCCGACGCGCCTCGCCCATGGCTTTGCACTCCCCTGGATGGTGACCGACCTTGGTCACAAGGCCGGTGTCGGCTTGACTGTTCGCTTGCGCGACGCGGTCGACGGCAGCGACGGTAGTAGCTCAAACAGGCGTTCGGCGTACGCGAACCCGATGCGGCGCGCTGCCGCCCTGTCGAAGTAGAAGAGCCAGGCCGTGAGCAGGCTGATCGACACCAGCAGCGAAAGGCCCGCCGCGAGGCCCGGGTCGAGCAGGTTGGCCGGCACGAGATATGGGGCGTTGACCTGCACCACGCGCGCGATGGCCAGGCCATAGAGGATGCCGAGCGCAGAGACGATCATGCCGATCGGCTTCATCGCCAGCATGTTCCGATGGAATCCGTAGGCGATGTTCTCCTTCAGCAACAGGCTCTTGTTGCTTCGCGTCAGTTCCCGCAGGCGCTTGGTAGCCCCGACGTAGGTTTCGTCCGCCTTGGCCGGATCGGCTGCCTCTTCCTCGGCGGTGGGCATCGCGATGCCGAGCTTGGCTGCGATCGCGGCGTGATACCGCTGCTTGCTGACGCTGTCCAGGAACGAGTCGGAATGCCGCAGCGCGATCGTGGTAGGCATGCCGCCCCATTCGTCAACGAGTGCCTCCTCCAGTTGCTTGCCGCGACCCCGAGCAACGCTGGCCAGCCCGTAGATGGCGCCGCAGCCGCCGAGCAACGCGACCAAGCTGGTGAGCACTGGGTGCCGGGGGCCGTAGACGCAAAGCAGCGGCACCAGCAGCGGCAGTACCACTAGCAGGCCCGGCGTGACGCGCGCTTTGCGCTCGTAGGGATCCTTGATCAGATCAATCAGTGACATGGCTTAGTTCTGTGCTCCGACGGCATCGAGAAACGGCTGGATCTCCTCGCGGTTCTTCAGCGTGATCTGCTGCGCCTGTGGATCCGTCGACTTGGCGTGCAAGCCCAACCGACGCATCGTGTAGTACAGGAACGCCTGGCGACAAGGCAGCTCCGCCTGGCCTTCCTGCATCCCGTAGTCCAGTTCGATGACGCGCTTCTTGGCCGGCGGCAGATCTGGATGGGGCACGAGAACCAGATGCAGGATCGTCTGCCACTGCGTATCGCCCTGCGGATCGATCGTGCTTGGCTCTGCTTGGCCGATGCCCAGGATGCGAGCCAGCACGAAGTCGCTGAAGCGCTCGCGCTTGTGGCAGTACGCCCTGACGTGCCAGCGGAACCCGTCGTATCCGAGCGCGTGCGGCGACAGCACTCGCTCGGGCGCGTCCAGTGAACTCATCGACTGGTAGCTGACGTTGACCGCGAGCTTGCCTCGGATCGCCCGCACCATCATCTCGACAGTGCGCTCGTTCAGCGTACGCAACGGCGTTGGCGCCCAGTCCGCCTCGATAGGTGTACCGAGGAAACTCGTGGCCATCTCGATCAGTCCGGATTTCGTGGCCAGCAACTCGGCGAGGAAGCTGCGCGCGGAACTGCGCTGGTACAGCGGCTTGAAGTCGACACCGGTGACGTAGGTCTTCGAGCTGCGGTCGTAGGCCAGGTTGTCGGGCGCCAGGTCGGTGTACTTGGCGATGTCCAACGAGACCTGCGGGATCGATAGCCCGAAGTGCTCGGCCAGATCGTTGCGGTTCAGGCGCCCTTCCCACCTCAGCCGGAAGTCGATGAACTGGAGCCGGCGCTCAAGCCCCAATCTCAGGCCCTTGGTCAACGTGGCGTCGGGGGTCGGTTCATCCATGAGTGCGACTAGTATCGAGATGCATCGCCAAAATAAGCGCATAATAAGTCTACGGGATCGTCGAGAGCCCGTCTAGGGAGTCAACACCATGCCAACCACCATCACCCTCTTCCCCGTCGACAACGGCGACATGACGCTGCTGAAGTTCGGCGACGCCGATGCCACCACGCTGCTGATCGACATCAACATCCGCCAGGATGCCGACGACCCCGAGGGCGACGCCCGCGACGTCGCCAAGGACCTGCGCGAGCGGCTCAAGCGCGATGCCCACGGCCGCCCCTACGTCGACGCCTTCCTGCTGAGCCACCCGGACCAAGACCACTGCCGCGGCTTGGAGCGCCATTTCTACCTCGGGTCGCTGGCGGACTACCCCGACGACAAGAAGGACGATAAGGACAAGAAGATCGTCATCCGCGAGCTGTGGTCCTCGCCGATCGTGTTCCGCCGGGCGAGCAAGAACAACGCGCTTTGCTCCGACGCCCAGAAGTTCAACGCCGAAGCCCGGCGTCGGGTGAAGCGCAATCGTGATACTGGCTTCACCGTTGGCGAGGGCGACCGCATCCAGATCATGGGCGAGGACATCGACGGCAAGACCGACGACCTCGGGCCGATCGTGCGCAAGGTGGATACGAGCTTCTCGACCATCAACGGCAAGTACTCCTCGTACTTCTCGGCCTATCTTCTGGCGCCGATCGACGCCAAGGATGACGAAGAACTCGAGGAGTGCCTGATCAAGAACCAGTCGAGCGTGATCATGAACATCACGCTGGCCGCCGACGCGCTGCACCCCGACGGCGCCAAGTTCCTAACCGGCGGCGACGCCGAAGTGTTCATCTGGAACCGCCAATGGCAGCGCCACAAGGACAACAAGTCCGTCCTCGAGTACGACCTGCTCCAGACGCCACACCATTGCTCCTGGCACTCGCTGTCGGAGGACAGCTGGTCGGATCTCGGCGAGAGGGCCAAGGTGGACGAAGATGCGCGCAAGGCCCTCTCACAGACCCGCAGCGGCGCCATCATCGTGGCCAGCTGCAAGCCCATCGCGGACGACGACTGTGATCCGCCGTGCATCCGTGCCAAGCGCGAGTACGTCGACATCGTCAACGAAGCGAAGGGCCAGTTCTTCTGCACCGGTGAGTACCCGAAGGCCGATGCAGTCGAGCCACTGGAGCTCACGGTCGGCGAGCACGGCCTGCAGGTGCCGTCGAAGAAGCAGGCCGCGGCCAAACTCGCCGCTGTCGTCTCGTCGGCGCGCACGCCGATGCCGCACGGCTGAGGGATGGCTGAGTCTGTCGAAGACGCCATCGCGCGCCTCGGCAAGCACCGTGGCGTCGCTCGGGTGGGCGCTCCTGCGAGCACCGAAGGCTTGACGCTGGTCGAGGTGGACATCCGGGTCGAACTGCCCAGCCGCAGCCGCCACGAGGGGTACTCCGCGACGGGGGTACGCGAAATCGAGACGTGTACTTTCTTCTTCAAGAGCGACTGACCGCTGTCTGCGCCACGCGTGTTCCTGCGGCCGGACTTTCCTCTGGATCTGCCACACATCAACGCGCACCGTCCGGGCCAGCCGGTGTCGCCCTGCATCTTTGAAGGGTCGCTGGACGAACTGCTGCACCGGTTCGGCCTGGATGCGGTGGTCGACCAGTTGGTGGACTGGCTGCACAAGGCCGCCTCGGGAACGCTGCTAGACATGGCCCAGGGGTGGGAGCCGGCGCGCAGGGATTCCTGCCCGTCGACGATCGTCTTCAGCGCTGAACAGGTCGCAGCCCTGGCACCGATGGACGGCTCGCTGGCCACTGTCGGTACCGGCTACATCTGCATGGACGGTGGCCTCAGCGCAATCGTTGATCCCAATCTGTTGCCGGTCCAGGAACTCGTCTTCGACCAGAAGGCACAGCAGAAGGACGAGCTGAAGTGGGCATCGGGGCGCGCCGCAGTGTTCGTTGTCCGGGCGCCGATGCTGGACGGACATCCGCAGGTCTTCTCGCGCTATCAGCCGGAGTCTGTTGCAGACTTCGAGTCGCTGCTAGTGCGGGCGGGGGACCTGGGAGTCGATCGCGACGCGCTGGCCAAGGCGCTGGACGACTACTACCGGCGTTCGATCCTCGCTGGTGGCGCGCAGGACCCGCGCTCCTGGACCTACGGGCTCTACGCGGTCGTCATCCTGGCGGTCCAGCGGCCGGCGTCACTGGTGGGTGCGCCAGGACGCAGCATCGAGCTGCTGCCCTACGTCGTTCGCTACGAGATCTCACCCAAGGATCTGTACCAGCGCAGCGTGACGGTGCACGCCGCGTTTCATGCGCACGCGCTGTCTCCCGAACTCCTGGCCCGGACATCAGGCGTGGCGGGGGTTGCCGTGTCCCAGCCGATCACGGTACTGGGCTGCGGCAGCCTGGGATCGAAGATCTCGCTGCATCTGGGCCGCGCCGGCTTCGGGAATGTGAGCTTCGTCGACAACGAGGCGCTCGCACCGCACAACTCGGCCCGACATGCGCTGCTCGACTACCCCACTGCGTTGGTACCCAAGCGCAAGGCCGATCTCATGCGCGCAGCCTTCGCCCAGCTGTCGCATGTGGACGCGCGTGCCTTCGATGTGGACGCTGCAACGGTGCTGGGCGACGACGCCAAGTTTGCAGAGGCCATCCCGCAGGGCACCGTGATCGTGCTGGATGCCACGGCGTCGCTGAAGGTCCTGGCCGCCCAAACGTCGTCGCAGCCACTGAACCAGTCCAGCGCCCGCCTCGCCCGCACCGTCATGTACGGCCAGGGCCGCTGCGCCATGGTGGCACTCGAAGGGCGCCAGCGCGACGTCACGACCGACGACCTGAGCGCTCTGCTCTTCGAGTGCTGCCGTTCGGATACCCAGCTGCGCGCCGCCCTGAAAGGCACCTCCTCCGAACTGACGCAGGTCTTCGTTGGGGACAACTGTCGATCGCTGACGGCGCCGATGTCCGACGCCACCGTCTCGAGGTCCGCCTCGCTCGTGGCGATGCAGCTCGAGCGCTGGTTGACTCACGGACTACCCGACGTTGGGCAGTTGGGCGTTGGCGTGCAGCAAGGCGACGGGATCGGCATGAACTGGTCCGTGGTCTCGCACGGTGCGACGACGGTGCTGCAGGTCGCCGACGACGGCGGGTGGACTGTTCGGGTGCTCGCAGGGGTGCGCGAGGTCATCAATGCCGATGCGGAACGCTGGGGCACGAGAGAGACCGGCGGGGCGCTGATCGGCCACGTGTCGCACGAAACGCGGACCATCGTCGTCGCGGGCCTGGTTCCGGCGAGTGCCGACAGCTACCGGAGCCCTGCGCGTTTCGTACTTGGGACCGAAGAACTGATGAAGAACCTGCGTCAAGCGCACGAGGACTCTCTGGGCTACCTGATGTTCGTCGGCACCTGGCACACCCACCCGCGTGGCGGTGCGCACTCTGGTATCGACCGCGACACGCTTGGCTCGCTGGCCGAAGACTTTGGTGGTCTGCCGGCGGTGTCGCTCGTCTGGACGCCGAGCGGCTTGATCTGCGCCGTCGATCGCCGCTAGCTGGCGCCGCGCACGTCGCTTCGGACGTCCGCTCACCCGCAACTGCCTCTCGCAACTCAGGATCAGTGCTGAGAGGGTGTTTCCTAAATGAACCCGTGCGCCAGTCTCGTTGCGAGGATACGTGCTTCGGTGAGCCAAACCCAGGCGACAGGAGCCCAGTCGGAGCGGTCATGGTGAGCGATCAGGCGGCGTGCG
>JBASTF010000251.1:0-5367 GCA_049274755.1 Rubrivivax sp.
ATGACACAGCGCAGCGACGGCAGCGCCACGCTGCTGGCCGGCGCCGTCGAGTGGCGCTTCGGTGCCGGCCTGCTGGAAGCCGAGCTCGAGCACAGCCGCCAGAGCCAGCCCAGCACACCGGGCTTCAGCCTGCTGGGCAGCCAGCTGCCCGATGCCAACGGCGTCGACCCACGCCTGAACCTGAACAACCAGCCCTGGTCGCTGCCGGTGGTGCTGCGCGGCGACACCGGTTCGCTGCGCTACACGCACAACATCGCCGACAAGACCCAGCTCGTCGCCCACCTGATGCAGCAGACGCTGAAGAGCGACGACCGCATCGCCTTCCCGTTTGGCTGCAGCGCGGAGAACGACTACACCCGCTACTGCAGCGACGGCAGCTTCGACGTCTACGACTTCCGCAGCGAAGGTGAACGCCGCAGCAGCCGCGCTGCCGACCTGAGCCTGGTGGCCGACACCACGATCGCCGGCCTGCGCCACAAGCTGCGCGCGGGTGTGCTGGCCACACGCTACGCAGCCCGCTACGGCCGCCAGGCCTACAACTGGGTGGGTGTGGGCACGGTCGACGGCAACACCGTGGTGCCGGCCGACCCCACGCTGACCGACGAAAACACCAACCGCGATGAACGCAGCACCGAGTGGCATCTGCAGGACGCGGTGACACTGGCCCCGGCCTGGCAGTTGTGGGCCGGGCTGCGCCACACGCGGCTGCAACGCAACAGCGTGCGCACCGACGGCAGCCGCGCCACCGCCTACACGCAGTCGTTCAGCACGCCGTGGCTGGCGCTGGCCTGGCAGGCCACGGCACAGACCCTGGCCTATGCCAGCTGGGGCCAGGGCATCGAATCCGAAGTGGCGCCGAACCGCCTGCGCTACAGCAATGCCGGGCAGGCCCTGCCGGCGCTGAAGAGCCGGCAGCTCGAAGCCGGGCTGAAACACCGCAGCGAAGCCTGGGCCTGGCAGCTGGCGGCCTTCGACATCCAGCGCCCGGCCTGGAACGACATCCAGGCCTCCACCGGCCTGCCCAGCGACGCCTGCAGCGACAGCGACCCCTGCACACGCCGCGCCGACGGCAGTGCACGCCACCGCGGCCTGGAAGCCGAGGTGGAATGGAACAGCGGCCCCTGGAGTCTGCGAGCCGGCGCGCTGGCGCTGCAGGCCCGCCGCGAAGGCAGCGCCAACGCCACCAGCAACGGCCTGCGCCCCACCAACGTGCCGGAGCGCAGCCTGAAGCTGCAAGGCGTCTACAACGTCAGCGCCCTGCCCGGCCTGGCCTTGCTGGGTTTTGCCAGCCACGAAGGCGCCCGCATGGTGCTGCCCGACAACAGCATCGCCACACCGGGCTGGACACGCGTCGACCTGGGCCTGCGCCAGGCCCAGCAACTGGCCGGCGCCAAGCTGGTGTGGCGGCTGGGCGTGGACAACGTCTTCGACGAACGTGCGTGGAAAGAAGCGCCCTACCAGTACGGCCACGCCTACCTGTACCCCTTGCAACCGCGCACCTGGCGCGCGTCCCTGAACATCGCGCTGTAGTTCACGGCCGGCGCGCTGGAATTTCAGGTTATACTCATGGGCTCATTCCCCGATAGCTCAGTCGGTAGAGCGCCGGACTGTTAATCCGTAGGTCCCTGGTTCGAGCCCAGGTCGGGGAGCCAAAGAAAAAGCAAGACAACAAGGCCTTAGCGGTTCCGCCGCTAAGGTCTTTGTTCTTTGTGGCCCGCAAAACTTTGGTTGGCAAGCGCCACTGTCAGCAGAAGTCAGCAGAAATCGGGTCGGCACGCGGTCGGAGTTCGTCGCTCGCAGTCGTCCACCGTCGGTCGGTGTCGCGTGTTGTCGCTCCTGCCTCGACAACGCAACGCGGCCACCGCGATGGTCGATTGCGTGCAGGAGGTCACGCAGCGCACGAGGCGCACGACGCATTCGATGCGAGAGCGCGCGGCTCGGGCGCGTTAGGCCGAAAGGCCAAACCGCGATTCAGAAACGTCACAGGCAAACCTCAACCCTGAGGAGTCTGTGATGACGAAGTCCCCCACCCACCTGTCCACCACCGGGCCACCCCTGTGGCCCAAGCGACTGTTGCAGCCACCGCTGCCGCCGTGGGCTCATTCCGAGCCTGTCGCACAAACATCGACGGCCCGTGGCGGCCCGCGCGTGGTGAGGGCAGAGCGGCTGCGCGCGCAGATCGCCGGGCAGTCGCAGACCGCCGGGCCCGTGCCAGTTCAGCCGACCTCGCGGGCGCGGGCGAGCAAGGTCTTGTCCTGGCGCAGCACGTGTTTGGCGACACGCTGTGTCGGCGTCTGCGGCAGGGCGTCGACGAAGACGATGTAGCGCGGCCGCTTCACCGGCGCCAGCCGCTCGCGGCACCAGGCCGCCACCTCGTCGTGCGACAGCTGGGCCTGCGGGGCCGCCACCACGGCCACCAGCACCTCGTCTTCACCCAGCTCCGACGGCACGGCGATGGCCGCGGCCTGGGCCACCTGCGGATGGCTTTCGACGACACGGTCGAGCTCGGCGCCCGAGATGTTCTCGCCGCGGCGGCGGATGATGTCCTTCTGCCGCGCGACGAAGAAGAAGTAGCCGTCGCTGTCGCGCTTCACCAGGTCGCCGGTGCGGAACCAGCCGTCGTGGAACGAGGTTTTGGTCTGTTCCGGGTCGTTCAGATAACCGAGGAACAGCGCCGGTGTCTTCACCTGCAGTTCGCCGACCGTGCCGTCGGGCACTTCGTGGCCGCTGTCGTCGCAGACCCGCATCTGCACAAAAGGCCCGTCGTGCAGCGGATGTGTGCCCGGCAGGCCGATGCTGCCCAGCTTCTGCACACCGCGCAGCGGGTTGCAGGCAGCCGCCGGGATCTCCGACATGCCGTAGCCTTCGAGCAGCGTGGCGACATGGAAGTCGCCCTGGAAGGTCTCGAAGATGTCGGCCGTGATCGGCCCGCCGTAGATGATGCGGATGCGGTGGCTGTCGTCGAATTCCTCGCGCGGCCGCACGGCCAGGATCTTGGCCAGCGAGGCCAGGATGTTCAGTTCGGTGGCGCGCGTCTGCGCCGCCAGCGCCCAGAAGCTCGAGGCCGAAAAACGCCGCGCCGTGATGAAGGTGCCGCCGGCCGCCAGCGCGCCGCCCAGCGAATAGAACAGCGCGTTGATGTGGAACAGCGGGAACACCGTCAGCAAGCGGTCGTCGGGCTTCAGGTCCAGCCGGCCGACAAAGGCCTCGGCGCTGAGCACGTAGTTCGCGTGGCTGTGCAGCACACCCTTGGGCTTGCCGGTGGTGCCCGAGGTGTAGATCACCACGGCCGGTGTTTCCGGCGGCAGTGCGGGCAGCGTTGGCGTCGCGCCGGAGCGGGCTGCACCGTCGATGGCCTCCAGCGTCAGCCGCTGTGACTGCAGGCCGATGCGCTGCAGCAGTGCGTCGAAACGCGGCGCCTCGGCCGCGGCGCTGACGACCAGGGCCGCACTGCAATGGCCGAGCTGGTAGCCCAGGTCGTCGTCGGTCAGCGCCGGGTTCATCGGCACGAAGATCGCGCCGATGGCGACGGTGGCCAGGAACAGCAGCACCGCGAGGTCGGAGTTGGTCTCGACGTGGGCGACGCGGTCACCGGCTTTCAGGCCGAGATCGAGCAGGCGCTGCGCCAGCGCGCGGCTGCCGGCGTCGAGCTGGGCATAGGTCCAGACCTTGGACTCGAACTCGATGGCCGGCTGCTGCGGCACGATGGCAGCACGTGACCGCAGCAGGTCGGGAATGCTGCGAACCGGCCCCGGATAGCGGTTCAGCACATCGGCGGCGTTCATCGCGGCGCTGTCCATCGTCAATCGATCTGCGCGCCGGAGGTCTTCACCGCTTCGGCCCACTTCGCCGCTTCGCGTGTGCCGAACTCCGCCATCTGCTGCGCATTCATCGGCTGCGTCTCGATGCCCTGCCCGGCCAGGCGCTCCTTCAGCGCCGGGTTGGCCAATGCCTTGGCAGCCGCCTCACGCAGCTTGGCCAGCACCGGCTGCGGCGTGGCCGCTGGCGCATAAAGCATGAACCAGGCGACGAGGTCAAAGTCGGCGACACCCTGCTCCTGCAGCGTCGGCACATCGGGCGCGGCCGCGCTGCGTCTGGCGCTGGACGTGCCCAGCGCACGCAGCTTGCCCGACTTGATGTGCGGCAGCACGGCGGCCGGGTGGTAGAACATGAACAGCGGCTGGCCCGCCATCACCTCGGTCAGCGCCTGGCCGCCTTCCTTGTACGGCACATGCACGGCCTGGCCGCCGAGCCGCGCTTCGAGCAGCGCGCCGGCCAGATGGCCCGAGGTGCCGTTGCCGGCCGAGGCGTAGCTGACACCACCGCTCTTGGCCATCGCAGCACGCAGGTCGCGCAGGTTGGCCACCGGCGATGCCGACGCCACCACCAGCAGCGTCGGCGTGGCGCCGATGTAGGCCACAGGCGCAAAGTCCTTCAGCGCGTTGTAGCTGATCTTGCGGTACAGCGCGCCGTTGATCGCATGGGTGCCGACAGTCCCCATCACCAGCGTCGTGCCATCGGCTTCGGCAGCGGCCACGGCCGCCGTGGCCACGGTGCCGCCGGCACCGGCGCGGTTCTCGACGACGACGGTCTGGCCCTGGGCCTTGCCCAGTTCGTCGCCGACGGCGCGGGAGACGATGTCGGTGGTGGTGCCGGGGCCGAAGGGCACCACCAGCTTGATCGGTTTGGTGGTCTGCGCCTGGGCGGCGGCGGCCGCCAGCGCCAGCAGCGTGGCGGCCAGAAGTTCTCTGCGGTACAGCATCGTCATCGGGTTCAGGTGTCGGTTTTTGGCGTCCAGCCCTCGGGCAGCGCGCCGGTGTAGCGCTGTTCGCGGGTGGCCTGGTACGAGAGTGCAAAGCCGATGGGCTTGGCCAGTTCTTCGGTGAGATGGCCGATCAGCCCGGCGGTGCGTGCCAGGATGGGCACACCCTTCAGCGCGTCGAGCGGAAAGCCCACGTCCAGCAGCACGGCGGGAATGGCGGCCGAGACGTTGAGCCGCAGGTCGCGGCCGGTGATGGCCGGCAGCACGCGTTCGACGGCTTCGGCAATGGCGACGAAACGCCCCGGTGTGCCGGCTTCGGCAGCCACGGCGAACAGCCGCGCCACACGCGGGTCACGCGCCTTGTGCAGCGGGTGGCCGTAGCCCGGCACGGCCTGGCCGTTGGCGCGCAGTTCCTGCACCACCTGTGTGGCCGCCGCATCGAGTTCCAGCTTCTGTTCACGCGCCCGTGTGTCGATGCGCGCAAACAAGCGCCCCGCCGTTTCGGAGGCACCGAGGATCACCGAGCCACAGCCCAGGATGCCGGCGGCCACCGCGCCCTGCAGCGCGTCGGGCGCCGCGGCCAGCGTCATGCGGCTGGCCTGCAC
>JBASTF010000252.1:0-1541 GCA_049274755.1 Rubrivivax sp.
GCGCTGGCCAGGCTGCTGGACATGCAGCCGCTGCTGGAGCGCCGCACCGACGGCTTCAGCCAGGGCGAGCGCATGAAGACGGCGCTGGCGCGGGCGCTGATCCACGACCCGCCGAACATCATTCTCGACGAACCGACCAACGGCCTGGACGTGCTGGCCACACGTGCGCTGCGCGCGGCGCTGCGCCGGCTGCGCGACGACGAGGGCAAGTGCATCGTCGTTTCCACCCACATCATGCAAGAGGTGGAGCGGCTGTGCGACCACGTCGTCGTCGTTTCGCACGGCCGCACGGTGGCGCAGGGCAGTGTCGCCGAGCTGGCGGCGCGCACCGGGCTGGCCGACTTCGAGGAGAGTTTTGTGCAGCTGGCGTTCAACGACGAAGAACGGACCCAGGGAGTGCCACGATGATGCGCTCACTGGCCCAGGCCTGGACGGTGTTCCGCAAGGAGTTCGTCGACGCGCTGCGCGACCGGCGCACGCTGGCGACGGTGCTGCTCAGCTCGGTGGCCATCGGGCCGCTGGTGCTGGTGCTGATCTCGGTGCTGGTGTCGGGCATCGAAAAACGCGCCGAGGCGCGCGAGATCGTCGTGCACGGCATCGCCGCGGCGCCGACGCTGCGCAACTTCCTCGAACGCCAGACCTATGTGTTGCGCGACGCGCCGCCCGGCTACGAGAAGCTGTTGGCCGACAGCAAGCTCGGCGACCCGGTGCTGGTGGTGCCGGCCGACTTCGAAACCAAGCTGGCCCGCGGCGAGGCGCCGACGCTGGAGTTGTTCAGCAGCAGTGCCAACCAGCGCGCACAAGGCGGCGCTTCGCGTGTGCTGCGTGTGCTGCGGGCCTTCAACCAGGAACAGGCGACGCTGCGGCTGGCGGTGCGGGGTGTGCCGCCGGCCCTGCTGGAAGCGGCCAAGATCGAGGAACGCGACCTCGCCGACCCCGCCACGCGGGCCGCGCAGCTGTCGACGATGGTGCCGTTCTTCGTGCTGATGGCCGTGCTGTACGGCGCGCTGAACGCGGCGCTGGACACAACGGCCGGCGAACGTGAACGCGGCTCGCTGGAGCCGCTGCTGAGCAACCCGGCTTCGCGCCGCGCCATCGTGCTGGGCAAATGGGGTGCGGTGGCCTGCGTCGGCATGTTGATCGCGGTGCTCAGCGCCGTGAGCTTCCTGCCCGGGCAATGGCTGCTGAAGAGCGAGACGCTGGCGGCGATGTTCCAGTACGGCCCGCGCGAGGCCCTGGCCTTCATCGCGCTGCTGCTGCCGCTGGCCGGCGCGCTGGCAGCGCTGCTGATGGCCATCGCCATCCGCTGCCGCAGCTTCAAGGAGGCGCAGGCCAACAGCACCGTCGTCGTGCTGGCGGTGTCGCTGCTGCCGCTGATGCTGGTGTTCAACCAGGAAGGCGAAGCACCCTGGCACCGCTGGGTGCCGGCGCTGGGCCAGGTGATGCTGATGTCGCGGGTGCTGAAGGGCGAGGCCTTGTCGCTGGCGCAGTGGCTGCCGCCGCTGCTGGTGTGCACGCTGCTGGCGCTGGCTGGCATCGCC
>JBASTF010000253.1:0-1960 GCA_049274755.1 Rubrivivax sp.
GAAAACGACTCTGCAAGAGGGGCCGCAACAGCTGGGGCTTCAGCCGCTCGTCAGCTGCTGCGCGCCACCGGCACCGCCGCGGCCCGCGACTCGCGCCGCGCCACCCACAGCGTCGCGGCGCAGATGACGACGCCGCCCAGCACCGTGCTCTGGCTGGGGATCTCGGTGAAGATCAGCCAGCCCATCAGCGCCGACCACACCAGGTCCAGGAACTTGGCCGACTGCGTGGCCGAGATGTCGGCGCTGACGAAACTGCGTGTCACGCAGTAGTGGCCGGCGCTGCCCAGCAGCCCGCACAGCGCGAAGCCGGCCCATTGCCAGGCGCTGGGCCATTGCCATTGCCACAGCGCCAGCGGCAGGCTCAGCAGCGAAACGCTGATGGCCTGCCAGACCAGGATGACACCGGGCGTCTCCGTGCGTGTCAGCGACTTGGTCAGCAGGAACGAGGCCGCGAACAGCGGCGCCGAGCCCAGCATCACCAGGTGCCAGCCGCCGCCGCCGCCCGACAGCTTGGGGCCGACGACGATCATCACGCCGCTGAAGCCGATGGCCGTGCCCAGCCAGCGTTCCCAGCGCATCGGCTCGCGGAACACGAGGTAGGCGCCGATCATGATGAACAGCGGCGTCGTGAAGCCGATGGCCGTCATGTCCGCCAGCGGAATGCGCGGCAGCGCCAGGAACCACAGGCACAGCCCCAGTGTGTGCAGCGCGCCGCGCGAAAACTGGCCGCCGACGCGCTTGGGCCAGTAGTTCGCGAAGCCGCCGTGCCACATCACCGGCAGCAGCACGAGAAAACCGAACAGGTAGCGCAGGAACTGCGCCTGGAAGGGCTGCATGTCCAGCGTCAGCGCCCGCATCAGCGCGTTCAGCAGGCAGAAAAACACCCCGGAGGCAGCGGCCCAGAGCAGGCCGCGGGTGGTGGGGCTCCAATGGGCGGCACGTGCACGCAGCGTGCCCACCCAGGTCGTTGACAGCGTCATTGCCCCTGATGATGCCCGTTGTCGGTGCGGGCCGCGTTGGCACGACACCGTCATGCCGGCCGCAGCGTGTTCGTCAAGGGGCGAGCGCCGACAATGCCGCCGGCGCCGCCAACCCAGGGCTCTCACCATGAACCAGTACTTGCTGCTGCTGCACGAAAACCCGGCCGACTCGGCCCAGATCACGCCGGCCCAGATGCAGGAGATCGTCGCCCGCCACCAGGCCTGGGCGCGCAGCCTGGCCGAACGCCAGCTGCTGGCCGGCGGCGAAAAACTCAGCGACGACGGCGGCCGCCGCCTGCGCCTGCAGAACGGGCGCCCGCTGGCCAGCGACGGGCCTTATGCCGAGGCGCATGACATCGTCGGCGGCTACTACGTCATCAAGGCCGAGACCGACGCCCAGGCCGAGGCCCTGGCCGCCGAGTGCCCACATCTGTCGGGCACGCAGTGGATCGAGCTGCGCCGCATCGACGCGCTGATGTGAACACGCCGGCGCCGCTGCCGCTGCTGCTGGCGCAGGAGCGCCGGCGGGTGGTGGCGCAACTGGCGCGTTCGCTGGGCCTGGCCCACCTGGCGCTGGCCGAGGACGCACTGCAGACCGCGCAGCTGCGTGCGCTGGAGCTGTGGCCGCAGCAAGGGGTGCCGGACAACCCGGCCGCCTGGCTGTACCGCGTGGCGCGGCATGCGGCCATCGACACGCTGCGCCAGGACGGCCGCCACGAAGCCTGGCCCGACGACGCAGCCGACCCGCGGCTGCCCGCGCTGCCCGCCGCCGAAGGCCGCTTCGCCGGCGAACTCGACGACGACGAACTGGCCCTGCTGTTTGCCGCCTGCCACCCGCTGCTGCCGGCAGCGTCGCAGGTGGCGCTGGCGCTGCGCACGCTGGCCGGGCTGGAGCTGGCGACGCTGGCGCCCTTGTTGTTCAGCAACGAAGCCGCATTGGCGCAGCGCCTGGCCCGTGCCCGCGACACGCTGGCCGGCCA
>JBASTF010000254.1:0-3898 GCA_049274755.1 Rubrivivax sp.
GCACACCCGGGGCGCTGGGTGCGGCCGTGGCGCTGCCGGTGGCCACGGCGCGGCCCTTGAGTTTTTCGTAGGCCGATTCGCGGTCCACGGTTTTTTCGTAGGCGCCGGCCACCAGCGAACCGGCCAGCAAGGCCTGGCGCTGTTCCGGCGTGATCGGCCCGATGCGGCTGCCCGGCGGCAGCACGAACACACGTTCGGTGACGGCCGGCCGGCCCTTGGCGTCGAGGAAGCTGACCAGGGCTTCGCCGACGGCCAGCTCGGTGATGGCTGCCGCCATGTCGCCGAGCTTGGGGTTGGCGCGCATGGTCTCGGCCGCCGCCTTCACCGCCTTCTGGTCGCGCGGACTGAAGGCGCGCAGCGCGTGCTGCACGCGGTTGCCCAGCTGGGCCAGCACGGTGTCGGGCACGTCCAGTGGGTTCTGCGTCACGAAGTACACACCCACACCCTTGCTGCGCACCAGGCGCACCACGAGCTCGATGCGTTCGACCAGGGCCGCCGGTGCGTCCTTGAACAGCAGGTGGGCCTCGTCGAAGAAAAACACCAGCTTGGGCTTGTCGAGGTCGCCCACCTCGGGCAGGGTTTCGAACAGCTCGGACAGCATCCACAGCAGGAAGGTCGCGTACAGCCGCGGCGCGTTCATCAGCTTGTCGGCGGCGAGGATGTTGACGACGCCCTTGCCGTCCACCGTCTGCATGAAGTCGCTGATGTTCAGCATCGGCTCGCCGAAGAACTTGTCGCCGCCCTGTTCCTCGATCTGCAGCAGCCCGCGCTGGATGGCGCCGATGCTGGCGGCACTGACGTTGCCGTATGCGGTGGTGAACTGGCTGGCGTTGTCGCCCACGTGCTGCAGCATGGCCCGCAGGTCCTTCATGTCCAGCAGCAGCAGGCCGTTGTCTTCGGCGATCTTGAACACCAGGCTCAGCACGCCGGCCTGGGTTTCGTTCAGCGCCAGCATGCGCGCCAGCAGCAGCGGCCCCATGTCGGACACGGTGGCGCGCACCGGGTGGCCGGCCTGGCCGAACACGTCCCACAGCGTGGCCGGGCCGGCAAAGGGCGTGGGCTCGGACAGGCCCCGTTCCTGCAGCACAGCGGCCAGCTTCGGCGACAGCGTGCCGGCCTGCGTGATGCCGGTGAGGTCGCCCTTCACGTCGGCCATGAACACCGGCACGCCGATCTTGCTGAGATTCTCGGCCAGCGTCTGCAGCGTGATGGTCTTGCCGGTGCCGGTGGCGCCGGTGATCAGCCCGTGGCGGTTGGCCAACTGGGGCAGCAGCAGGCACTCGATGTCGCCGTGCTGGGCGACGAGGATGGGGTCGGACATGGCGGCGTGCTCCAGCGTCAACAACAACTGCCACCAAGTCTAGCGGTGGTGGCAGGCCCGCAATCCAGGGGGTGGGGCTGGCGCGGCGCTTGCTGCACACTGGCCACACAACATCCATCCGGGAAGGAGAGAACCCATGCGATCGTGGATCACGGGCCTGGCGCTGGCTGCGCTGTCGACGGTGTCGGGCTTGGCGGCAGCGGCCATGGTCTACACGCCGCTGGCAACACCGCTGACCACACCCGACAACCCCGAGGGCGGCAATTTCGACGGCACCGGCGTCTGGTTCAACCCACTGACGGGCTATGCTGAGGTGCGCGGCTACTGGTTTCCGGACCAGTTGTACGAAGACGGCAAGTTTTTCCTGTTCCGCAACACCGCCTATGCGGAACCCGAGGCCGAGATCTACGTGCAGGGTTTCTTTTCGCGCGGCAATGGCGTGATCTACGAGTCGGCCGGCAACCTGAACCCGGCACGCTACGACGTCGGCACCGTCATCGGCCCCGGCACCGGCTACCAGAGCCCCGGCGCCGGCTACAGCGACCTGGGGCCGACCTTCGGCAACTGGGCCGCCGGCGACCGCGGTTTCCTGGGGCTGACAATGCGCGACCCCAGCGGCGCCAGCAGCAGCGATGTGTTCTACGGCTTCGCCGACATCACGGTGAACGAGGACTACAGCATCACGCTGAACGCCTTTGCCTACGAAAACGTGCGCGGCGCTGCCATCACCACGGTGCTGTCGCCGGTGCCGGAACCGGCCAGCGCCGCGCTGCTGGCCTTGGGCCTGGCCGGTGTGCTGGGACTGGCGCGGCGCCGCCGTTGAGATCAATCCTCAGCCGTTGCGGCTGACGGTTTTCACCCGTTCGCGGTACGCGGCCAGCGCCGGCCGCGCCGCCAGTTGGCGCGCGCTGGCCGGGCCGTCGCCCAGGAAACGCAGCTGGCCGTACAGCGCGAAGTCGCAGAGCCAGGGCTTCTTGCCGAGCAGGAAGGGCCGGCCGGCCAGCTGGGCCTCGATGGCGTCGAAGTGGCGCTCCAGGTCGGCGTCGACATGGGCCGGCGCCTTGCGCCCCGTGCCCTGGCCGCGCACCTGGCGCTCGATCAGCCGCCGGTAGCCTCGGTAGATGAAGGCACCGACCGGCCCACGCGGAAAACGCTGGCGCACCACGGCACGGTTGGCCGGGTCGAGCCAGATGTGCTGCAGGCCGATGAAATACAGCGACTCGTCGCACCAGTCTTCGAGCACATGGCACAGCGCACGCTCGCGCGGCTCGGCCGGCAGCAGCGGGTGGGCCGGGAACAGGGCATGCAGGGCGTGGCAGATGTCGGTGGAGTCGACGACAAAGCGGCCGTCGATCTCCAGCGCCGGCGCCTTGCCGATGCCGCGCCGGCGCAACTGCAGCCAGTGCTGCGGTGCCATCGCGTCCACGGTCTCGAACAAGGCGTTCTGGAAACCCAGCGCCGCCCGCACCTTGGCGCAGAACGGCGAGGTCGGAAAGTCGTAGAAGACGAGGCGGGGCGGTTTCATCGGCAACAGGGTGCAAGCGTAGCAGCGGCCGCAGCTTAAAATGGCGGGTTCTGCTGAAGGAGCTCTCCCGACCATGGCCGGACATTCCAAATGGGCCAACATCCAGCACCGCAAGGGCCGCCAGGACGAAAAGCGCGGCAAGGCATGGACACGCGTGATCCGCGAGATCATGGTGGCCGCACGCCTGGGCGGTGGTGACGTCGCGTCCAACCCGCGGCTGCGCCTGGCGGTGGAGAAGGCCAAGGCCGTGAACCTGCCGGTCGACACCGTCAAGCGCAACATCGACAAGGCCACCGGCAACCTCGAAGGCGTGAACTACGAGGAAATCCGCTACGAGGGCTACGGCATCGGCGGCGCCGCCATCATCGTCGACTGCATGACCGACAACCGCGTGCGCACGGTGGCCGAGGTGCGCCATGCCTTCAGCAAGTACGGCGGCAACATGGGCACCGAGGGCTCGGTGGCCTTCCAGTTCAAGCACTGCGGGCAGTTCGTGTTTGCACCCGGCACCAGTGAAGACAAGGTGATGGAAGTGGCGCTGGAAGCCGGCGCCGAAGACGTGATCGGCGACGACGACGGCGCCGTCGAGGTGCTGTGCGGCCCCGGCGACTACGAAGCGGTGAAGGCGGCGCTGGAAGGCGCGGGCCTGAAGCCCGAGATCGCCGAAGTGACGATGCGCGCCGAAAACACCATCGAACTCGCCGGCGACGACGGCGCCCGCATGCAGAAGCTGCTGGACGTGCTGGAAGACCTGGACGACGTGCAGGACGTGTTCCACAACGCTGCGATCGCGGAGTGACGGGCACATGAAGGTCCTCGTCATCGGCAGCGGTGGCCGCGAACACGCGCTGGCCTGGAAGCTGGCGCAGGGCGCCCGTGTGCAGACCGTCTACGTGGCGCCTGGCAATGCCGGCACTGCGCTGGACCCCAACCTGCGCAACGTGCCGCTCAGCGACCCGCTGGCGCTGGCCGACTTCGTCGTCGCCGAGAAGGTGGCGCTCACCGTCGTCGGCCCCGAGGCGCCGCTCGCTGCCGGCGCCGTGGACCTGTTG
>JBASTF010000255.1:0-2898 GCA_049274755.1 Rubrivivax sp.
GCTGCGCACGGCCTGGCCGTTCAGGTGCACGGTGCAGGCGCCGCACTGCGCGGCGCCGCAGCCGAACTTGGTGCCGGTGAGCCCGGCCTGTTCGCGCACGGCCCACAGCAGCGGCATCGTGGGGTCGGCGTCGACGCTGATGCGCTGGCCGTTGAGGTTGAAGCTGGGCATGGCTGTCCTTGCATGGGGAACGACGATGGGCGCGCACTGTAGGCGGCTGCCCACGGCAACACAAGGCGAACGCCGATGTGTTTTACTGGCAACCCAAGGTTGTCGATAAAAGGGTGGGGCGATGCTCAGAGGCCGGGGTCTGGAGATGTTCGTGAAGGTCGCGCAGCGCGGCAGCTACCGCGCCGCGGCCATCGACCTGGGTGTGTCGCCGCAGGCCGTCAGCAAGGGCATCGATGCGCTGGAGCGTGAGCTCAAGCTCTGGCTGTTCCGCCGCAACACACGCCGCCTGGCGCTGACCGACGACGGCGAACGCCTGCTGCCGCTGGCGCGCCAGGCGCTGGAATCCACAGGCGCGTTTTATGCCGCCGCGGCGCCGGAGGAAGCCGAGATCGCCGGCCCGGTGCGCATTGCCGCGCCGCTGGCCTTCGGCAGCGAACTGGTGTCGCCGCTGGTGCTGGAACTGGCGCAGCGCCACCCGCTGCTGCAGCCCGAGCTGCTGCTGCAGGACGCGCTGAACGACGTGGTGGCCGACCACATCGACGTCGGCGTGCGTGCCGGCAAGCCCGACGACAGCCGCCTCGTCGTGCGCGCCGTCGCGCAGATGCAGCTGCTGGTCTGCGCCAGCCCCGACTACCTGGCGCGCCACGGTGTGCCGGCACGCTGGGAAGACCTGCTGCAGCACCGGCTGACCGGCTACCGCAAAAGCACCACCGGCAAGGTGCTGCCCTGGGAACGTGTCGGCCCCGGCGGCGAGCTCGTCAACGACATGTTCCCGGCGCACTTCCTCTGCAACGACGTGCAGACCGAACTGCAGGCGGTGCTGGCCGGCGTCGGCATCGGCCAGCTCGCCGGCTTCAGCGCCGTGCGCCACCTGCGCAGCGGCGCGCTGAAGCTGCTGTTCCCGGAATCGGTGGGCTCGCAGTACCAGCTCTACGTCTACAGGCTGCGCCACGAACGCATGCCGGCGCGGGTGCGCCTGGTGTTCGAGCACCTGGTGCAAAGCCTGGCCGCGCATGCCGACCTGCAGCTCGGCGAAGCCGAGCTCGCGGCCTTCAGCGTGGCGCCACCGGCGCGTCGGCTGGCCCGCGTGCGAGCGTGAACCAGAAACACGCGCCCTGACCCGGCGCGCCTTCGGCGGCGACGCGGCCGCCGTGGCGTTCGACGATGCGCTGCACGATGGTCAGGCCGATGCCGGTGCCGTGGAAGTCGTCGCCGGCATGCAGGCGCTGGAAGGGCTGGAACAGGCGTGCGGCCTGGGCCGGGTCGAAGCCGGCGCCGTTGTCGCGTACCGAAACCCGCAGCCGGCCGTCGGCATCGGTGCTGCCGGCGATGCTGACCTGGGGTGCTGCGAGCTGGCGCGTGAACTTGGCGGCATTGCCCATCAGGTTGGCCAGCACGATGCGCAGCGCCGACGCCGAACCCCAGGCCTGCAGCCCCGGCGCCACCTGCCATTGCACGGCCGCGCGGCGCTCCAGCAGCGGCAGCTCGTCCATCACCTGCAGGGCCAGCGCGCCGATGTCCACGGCTTCCATCGGCATCGCCTGCACGGTGGAACGGGCCAGCAGCATCAGCGCGTCGACGGTGTCGCGCATGCTGCGTGCGGCCTGCACCTGCAACGCGATCAGCTGGCGCTCTTCGCCGGTCAGGCGGCCGGCGGCGCGGGTTTCGATCAGGTGGGCCAGGCCTTGCACGTGGCCGATCGGCGTGCGCAGCTCGTGCGCCAGCTGGCGCGAGAAGGCATCCAGGTCCAGGTTCAGCTGTTCCAGGTCGCGTGTGCGTTCGGCCACCGCGCGCTGCAGTGCCTCGTTGTGGCGCAGCAGCAGGCGTTCGGCCTGCTTGCGCACGGTGATGTCGCGGCCGACGCCGTGGTAACCGAGGAACCGCCCCTGGCCGTCGAAGCGCGGAATGCCGCTGATCGACAGCCACAGCCACTGGCCGTTGTTGCTCTCGGTCTCGAACTGCAGCGAGCGGAAGGGCCGGTGGGCGTCGAGGTCGGCGCGGTGTTCGGCCCATTGCTCGGCTGTCAGCGCATCGGGGTGCGCTTCCCAGCGTGTGCGGCCGACCACGCGGTCGGCAAAGGCCGGCACACGCCGCACCAGTTCGGGCGCCAGCGGCAGCAGCCGGTGTTCGCTGTCGCTCTGCCAGTACCAGTCGGACGCCAGGCCGGCCATCAGCGACCAGCGCTGCTCGCTGGCGATCAGCCGTTCGTGCGCTGCCTTGCGTTCGGTGATGTTGCGGCCCACACCTTCGTAGCCGACACAGTCGCCACGCATGTCGAAGCGTGGCCGGCCGCTGATCGACACCCACACCGCGTGCCGGTTCTGGCGTGCCAGCGCGCGGAACTCGACGTCGCGGAAACTTTCGTGGCGCGCCATCTTCTCGTTCAGCGCCGTCCAGCCATGGGCCGGCGCTTCGAGGAAGGAGAGCTCGTCGCGGCGGCGGCCCATCATGTCTGCCGGTGTCCAGCCCAGCAGCGTCACCGCCGGCGCCGAACCCGACAGCCACGACAGCCGGCCCTGCATGTCGGTTTCCCAGTACCAGTCGGCCGACAGGTCGGCCAGTGCCTGCCAGCGGCGGTCGGACTCGCCGAGTGCGCCTTCCACGCCGCTGGCCAGCGCGTCGAAGGCCGAAGGCGCACCGAGCCGGTCTTCGCGCAGGCTCTGCACCGCGTCGTGCCAGTCGCCGCTGCCCAGGTGCTGCGAGATGTGCTGCAGCGAGGCACGCAGC
>JBASTF010000256.1:0-4065 GCA_049274755.1 Rubrivivax sp.
GTTTGCGCTGCAGCTGTTTTTCGGCCAGCTGGCCGAGCGGCTGGCGCGGCGGCGGCTGGCCGCGCTGTTCGGCCACTATGTGCCGCCGGAACTGGTGAAGCTGATGAGCCGCGACCCCGAGCGCTACACGATGGCAGGCCGCAGCGCCACGCTGACCGTGCTGTTCGCCGACGTGCGCGGCTTCACGACCTTTTCCGAGCAGCTGACACCCCCCGACCTGGCGGCGCTGATGAACCGTTACCTGTCGGTGATGACCGACATCGTGCGCGACCACCGCGGCACGCTGGACAAGTACATCGGCGACGCGCTGATGGCCTTCTGGGGTGCACCGCTGGACGACGCGCAGCATGCCGAACACGCGGTGCAGGCGGCGCTGGCGATGCAGGCCGCGCTGCCGGCGCTGAACGAGGAGTTCGCCGCCCGCGGCTGGCCGCTGATCCGCGTCACCATCGGCATCAACACCGGGCCCATGGTCGTCGGCGACATGGGCTCGCGCCACCGGCGCGCCTACACGGTGCTGGGCGACGCGGTGAATGTGGCGGCGCGGCTGCAGGAACTGTCGGGCAAGCTGGAGTCGCCGGTGGTCATCGGCGAGGCCACACAGACCTTGCTGCCGGCCGGCTGGCCCTGCCGCGAAATCGAACGTGTGACGGTGCGTGGCCGGGCCACGGCGATGACGATTTACCAGCCGTTTGCACCGCCGCCGCCAACACCGCTGACGACTGTGACAGAAGCCGGGCAAAGCGTCACGTCCCGTCCCTGAACAGCGCTGGGTGACCGGGCCGGCCGGCTTGTCAGCCCTGGGCAACGGGTGCACACTGGTTCGAACGGCTCACCCCCGACCGCTCTCTGGCTCTCCCCCTCTGCAGTCCCCCCAAACCCCTTTCTCCCGACGCCGGCCCATCCGGGCGCGGCCTGTTCCCCACTCCCTTGCCAAGGAGGTTCTCGATGAACTTGACGATCAGCGGACACCACCTCGAAGTCACGCCTGCGCTGCGTGAGTACGTGCTCACAAAGCTGGATCGGGTCACCCGCCATTTCGACCAGGTCGTGGACGTCAACGTGCTGCTGACGGTGGAAAAGCTGAAGGAGAAGGAACGAAGGCAGAAGGCCGAGGTGACGCTGCACGTGAAGGGCCGCGACATCTTCGTCGAACAAAGCCACGAAGACCTCTACGCGGCGATCGACCAGCTGATGGACAAGCTCGATCGCCAGGTCTGCCGCTACAAGGACAAGCTGCAGGACCACCATCACCAGTCGCCCAAGCGCCTCGACGCCAGCGCCGTCTGACCGGCCCCGGCAACGAAGAAAGCGCTCACCACGTCAACCAACGGCCCTGCGGGGCCGTTTTTTGTTGCATGCCGAGACATCGAAAACAACGGTTTCCGGCGTCCTTCCCATCAGCCGAAATGCGCTGTTGCTGCAATGCCGCAAGAGTCGACATTTCCCCGCAGATGGGGCCCTGTGGAGCGCCCGGCCTTATGCACTCGGTTGCTATGATTCAGCGCTCTGTAACACAACGCGGCGTCCGGGCAGCAACCAGGGCCAGCCGCGAGGGGACCGCCCCATGAACCGTCTCGCCGCCATCCTGCCCGCCAGCAACGTGCTGGTGAACGTGGATGCGACCAGCAAGAAACGTGTGTTCGAGCAGGCCGGGCTGCTGTTCGAGAACCAGCATGCCATCGCCCGCGGCATCGTCACCGACAACCTGTTCGCGCGTGAACGCTTGGGTTCCACCGGGCTGGGCCATGCGGTGGCCATCCCGCACGGCCGCATCAAGGGCCTGAAGAATCCGCTGGCCGCCGTCGTGCGCGTGCAGCAGCCCATTCCCTTCGACGCGCCCGACGACGAACCGGTCGCGTTGCTGATCTTCCTGCTGGTGCCGGAAGCCGCAACGCAGCGCCACCTGGAGATCCTGTCGGAAATCGCCGAGATGCTGTCCGACCGTGAACTGCGCGAGCGGCTGAAGACCGAGCCGGATGCCGCCGCGGTGCACAAGCTGATTTCCGATTGGGAACCGCTGAAGTCCGTGGCATGACCCCCCCCCGAAGCGCCTTCGGCGCTCCCCCCCAGGGGGGCGCCGCTGGCGGACCGGCAAAGCCGGATCCGCGGCGGCCGCTGGATGGTTGCGGGATCGCTGCCGGATGAAGCCGACCTCGATCAGTGCCGAAGCGCTGTTCGAAGCGCACCGCGCGGCGATGCGCTGGGAGTGGATCGCCGGCCACGCCCACCCCGAGCGCCGCTTCGACGACGCCGCCGTGCGCGACGCGCAGAGCGCCGCCGACCTGGTGGGCTACCTGAACTACATCCACCCCTACCGGGTGCAGATCGTCGGCCGCCGTGAGGTGGCCTACCTGCTGGCCAGCGCGCCGGAAGACCAGGAACGCCGCATCTCGCGCATCGTGACGCTGGAGCCGCCGGTCATCATCGTCGCCGACGAGTCGGTGCCGCCCGACCGTCTGGTGGCGATGTGCGACCGCGCCGAGATCCCGCTGTTCATCACCAGGGAATCGGCCGGCCACGTCATCGACGTCGTGCGGGCCTACCTGGCCCACCTGTTCGCCGAACGCACCACACGCCACGGCGTGTTCATGGACATCCTGGGCCTGGGTGTGCTGCTGACCGGCGAATCCGGCCTGGGCAAGAGCGAACTCGGGCTGGAACTGATCAGCCGCGGCCACGGCCTGGTGGCCGACGATGCGGTGGACCTCTACCGCATCAGCCAGACGGCGCTGGAAGGCCGCTGCCCCGAGCTGCTGCTGAACCTGCTGGAAGTGCGCGGCATCGGCCTGCTGGACATCAAGGCCATCTTCGGCGAGACGGCGGTGCGGCGGAAGATGCGGCTGCGCCTCATCGTGCACCTGGTGCGCAAGGAGACGATGGAACGCGAGTTCGAGCGCCTGCCCTACGAGCCGCTGTACGAGGAGATCCTCGGCATCCCGGTGCGCAAGGTGGTCATCGCGGTGGACGCCGGCCGCAACCTGGCCGTGCTGGTGGAAGCCGCCGTGCGCAACACCGTGCTGCAGTTGCGGGGCATCGACACCTACCAGGAGTTCATCGAGCGCCACCAGCGCGCGATGGAAAAGGGCGCCAGCGACTGAGCTCGCGACGCCCGGGAGTGGTCACTTCCCTCGATGTTCGCAGTTCGCCTTCGTGCAGCGCGCGTACAGCGACAGCGAATGTTCGTGCAGCTCGAAGCCGCGCGTTTCGGCGATGGTGCGCTGGCGCGATTCGATCTCGGGGTCGTAGAACTCCTCGACACGGCCGCAGCTCAGGCACACCAGGTGGTCGTGGTGCTGGCCCTCGTTGAGCTCGAACACCGACTTGCCGCTCTCGAAGTTGCTGCGCGCCAGCAGGCCGGCCTGCTCGAACTGCATCAGCACGCGGTAGACGGTGGCCAGGCCGATGTCGGCGCCTTCGGTCAACAAGGCCTTGAACACGTCTTCGGCCGTCAGGTGGCGGCGCTCGGCATGCTGGAAGACCTCGAGGATCTTGATGCGCGGCAGCGTGGCTTTGAGTCCGCTGCTCTTCAGTTCGTCGGCGTTGGTCATGGCTTGTCCCCGAGGCTGGTGAAGCAGGGCACCCGGCTAGAATCCGGCGATCATAGCCAGCGTCACGGGTCTTTGTGTCCATGCGTCTTTCCTTGAGCCTGCTGCTGGGCCCGTTGTTGTTGCTCGGCGGCTGCGCCTCCTCGCTGCAGTCGACCGACGATTTCCTCGGTGTCATCACGCCCTACCGCATCGACATCGTGCAGGGCAACGTCGTCACGAAGGAACAGCTGGCGCTGCTGAAGCCCGGCATGTCGCGCAACCAGGTGCGCGACCTGCTCGGCACGCCGCTGGTCACCGACCCCTTCCACGCCGACCGCTGGGACTACATCTTCACCATCCGCCGTCCCGGCACCGAACTGCAGCGGCGCAGCGTCGTCGTGCGCTTCGAAGGCGAGGGCATGAAGACGGTGGAAGCGCCCGAGCTGCCGTCGGAACATGAGTTCGTGGCCGCGATCGGCCGCCCGGCCGCCGTCAAGGTGCCGCCGCTGGAACTCAGCGACGAGCAGCGCAAGGC
>JBASTF010000257.1:0-2245 GCA_049274755.1 Rubrivivax sp.
GGCCCAGCGCGGCGGCGCGCTGCGCCACCGACTTCAGCACCAGCTTGTCCTCGACCACGGCACCGACGCGGAAGGCCTTCGGTGGTTTGCCGTCGATGGCGATCAGGGCCACACCGTCGCGGCTGGGGAAGTTGCCCTTGGGCGCCACCACGCCCAGCAATTGGAAGCGGCTGCTCTCGGGCGGCGCCTCGGGCGCGGCGGCCACGGCGTCGGCGCCGAACAAACGTGTCAGGTCACCACGCGGGCTGGCGGACAGCGCCGCGACACCGGCATGCGGCGGCACCGGCTTGCCGGGCACGAAGAGCTTCAGCCCCCAGGCTGCAGCGCTGGCAGCCACCGCCGCCCACAGTCCAAACGCCCACCACTTTGCCGTCATGCGGCGATTATGATTCAACGCCCTTCGAGCCCCGCCACCCCCATGACCGAGAAACCCGCCTTCCGCCGCGCCCGTGGCTTCACGCTGATCGAGATCATGGTGGTGCTGGTGATCATCGGCGTGCTGGCCGCGCTGATCGTGCCCAACGTGCTCGACCGTGCCGACGACGCCCGGGTCACCGCCGCGCGCACCGACATCAACAACCTGATGCAGTCGCTGAAGCTGTACAAGCTGGACAACCAGCGCTTCCCCACCGCCGAACAAGGCCTGGAAGCGCTGCGCAGCAAGCCCACGGCCAGCCCCATCCCGCCGAACTGGAAGCCGTATGTCGAGAAACTGCCGGCCGACCCCTGGGGCCGGCCCTACCAGTACCTGAACCCTGGCGTGAAGGCCGAGATCGATGTCTTCAGCTACGGCGCCGACGGCCAGCCGGGCGGCCAAGGCAACAATGCCGACATCGGCTCCTGGCAGTAGCCGGGGCCGGCGCGCCGCCGGTTTGGCTTCGCCGACCCGACTGCGAGCCGCCGGCTTCACGCTGATCGAGCTGCTGGTTGTCGTGGCCATCGTGGCCATCGGCGCGGCCCTGGTGTCGCTGACGATCCGCAACCCCGCCGAAACGCGGCTCGAACACGAAGCCGCGCGCCTGGTGGCCCTGCTCGAAGAAGCCCGCACGCAGGCGCGTGTCAGCGGCCTGGCGGTGGCCTGGGTGCCGGGCAGCGACCCGCAGGCACCACCGTTCCGCTTCACCGGCCTGCCGGCGGCCAAGCCGCTGCCCACGCAGTGGCTGGACCCGTCGGTCAGCGCCCAGGTGGTCGGCGGCACGCTGCTGGTGCTGGGCCCCGAGGCCATCCTGCCGCCGCAGCGCCTGGTGCTGCGCCTGGGCGAACGGCGCCTTGACATCGCCAGCGACGGCCTCTCTGCCTTCGCCGTCGTGCCGCCGCCCGAGCAGCCGTCGTGACCCCCGCTGCCCGCCAGCGCGGTCTGGCTGCGCCGAACCGGCCGCCAGCGGCCGGCTTCACGCTGATCGAGGTGCTGGTGGCACTGGCCATCGTTGCCATCACGCTGGGCGCCGGCATGCGCGCCGCCGGTGCGCTGGCCGACAACGCGCAACGCCTGGCCGACGTCAGCGCGGCGCAATGGTGTGCCGACAACCAGCTCACCAACCTGCGGCTGAGCAAACAGCTGCCGGGCATCGGCGACGCCGACTTCGAATGCCTGCAGCTGGGCCGCAGCTACCGCGGCCAGCTGCGCACACGCGCCACGCCGAACCCGAACTTCCGCCGTGTCGACGCCAACATCAGCAATGCCGCCGGCACGCCGCTGCTGACGGTGTCCACCGTGCTCTCGCGCTACTGAGATGCAGATGCGGCAGCGTGGCTTCACCCTCGTCGAAGTGCTGGTCGCGCTGACCATCATGGCGGTGCTGGCCGGCCTGGCCTGGCGTGGTGTCGACGGCATGCTGCGCGCCCGCGACATCAGCCAGCAGGCCGTCGAACGCGCCGCGCGGCTGAACACCATCCTCGCGCAGTGGCAGCAGGACCTGGCGGCGCTGTACGACAGCGGCATCGTGCCGCCGCTGTCCTTCGACGGCCAGACGCTGCTGCTGACACGCACCGCCAGCGGCCCCGGCAGCGGCGTGATGCTGGTCGCCTGGGCCTTGCGCAGCGGCCGCTGGCAGCGCTGGGCCAGCCCCTCGCTGACCCACGTGCAGGCGCTGCAGCAGGCCTGGTTGCGGGCGCAGCAATTGCAAGGTGTCGAACGCGAGCAGGTCAGGTTGCTCGAAGGTGTCGACGACTGGCAGCTCTACTACTTCCGCGGCAACGCCTGGAGCAACTCGCGCTCCACCGGCGACATCGCCGCGCCACCGGC
>JBASTF010000258.1:0-3992 GCA_049274755.1 Rubrivivax sp.
AGCTTGTCGTGCATGACGCTTCCTTGCTTGTCAGCTCGAATGCGCCAGCATGCCGCATTCGACCCGACAGCAGCGTATCGGTGCCTGGTCGGCGTCAAGGGTTCGCTGCGCCGGGCTGCGCCCGCCCTTGACCCCGCCCAGACGCCAAATGCGCAGCCCCAGCACCCACTGGAATTTCAAGAGAGGCCGAAATCGGGTGGCGACGGTGTCGCCGTGCGTGTGGTGCTGGAAGACGGCAGCGAACTGCCGCGCCCCGGCAAGCTGCTGTTCAGCGATCTCAGCGTCGACGCCAGCTCGGGCCAGGTGACGCTGCGCGCCGAGGTGCCGAATGCCGACGGCCTGTTGCTGCCCGGCCAGTACGTGCGTGTGCGCCTGGCCCAGGCCGAGCTGCCGGCAGGTTTCCTGTTGCCGCAGCAGGCCGTCACACGCTCGCAGCAGGGCGACAGCGTGCTGGTCGTCGGCGAAGGCAACAAGCCGGGCCCGCGGCCGGTGAAGGTCACGGCCGGGCAGGGTGGGCAATGGGTGGTGACTGACGGCCTGAAGCCGGGTGACAAGGTCATCGTCGACGGCTTCCAGAAGATGTTCGTGCCCGGTGCGCCGGTGAACCCGGTGCCTTGGTCGCCGGCAGGTTCGGCGCCGACGGCGGCTCCGACAAGCGCCGCAGCCCCTGCGTCGGCCGCGTCCAAGTAAGTCGAGGCAGCGCAACATGGCCCGTTTTTTTATCGATCGCCCGATCTTTGCGTGGGTGATCGCACTGTTTGTCCTGGTGATGGGCGGTGTCGCCATCACCCAGTTGCCGATTTCGCAGTACCCGCCGGTGGCGCCGCCGGCCATCGTTGTCTCGGCCGCCTATCCGGGCGCGTCGGCGCAGACGCTGGAAGACAGCGTGCTGTCGGTCATCGAACGCGAGATGAACGGCGCACCCGGCCTCATCTACATGGAGTCGGTGGCGCAGGCCGATGGCAGCGGCAGCATCACGCTGAGCTTCCAGCCCGGCACCAATGCCGACCTGGCCCAGGTGGAAGTGCAGAACCGGCTCAGCCGCGCCACGCCGCGGCTGCCGTCGGCGGTGACGCAGCAAGGGGTGCGTGTCGACAAGTCGCGCGCCAACTTCCTGCTGTTCACGATCCTGTCGTCGAGCAACCCGGCCATCGACCCGATCGCGCTGGGTGACTACGCCTCGCGCAACGTGCTGCCCGAGCTGCAGCGTGTGCCCGGGGTCGGCCAGGCGCAGCTGTTCGGCACCGAGCGTGCGATGCGCATCTGGATCGACCCGGCGAAGATGCAGGGCTTCAACCTGTCGACGGCCGAGGTCGTGGCCGCGATCCGCGCGCAGAACGCCCAGGTCTCGGCAGGCAGCATCGGCGACCTGCCCAACGTCGCCGGCCAGGGCATCGCCGCCACCGTGGTGGTGAACGGCCAGCTCGCCAGCGTCGAGCAGTTCGGCAACGTGCTGCTGCGCGCCAACAGCGACGGCTCCAGCGTGCGGCTGAAGGACGTGGCGCGCATCGAGCTCGGCGCCCAGGCCTATGCCACGTCGGCACGGCTGAACGGCACGCCGGCCACCGGCATCGGCGTGCAGCTCTCGCCCACCGGCAACGCGCTGGCCACCGCCGCCGCGGTGCGCGCGAAGATGGACGAACTGCAGCGCTACTTCCCGCAGGGCGTGGCCTACAGCATCCCCTACGACAGCTCGCGCTTCGTGAAGATCTCGATCAGCCAGGTCGCCGAGACCCTGGTCGAGGCCGTGGCGCTGGTGTTCCTGGTGATGTTCCTGTTCCTGCAGAACTTCCGCTACACCATCATCCCGACCATCGTCGTGCCGGTGGCGCTGCTGGGCACCTTCGCCACGCTGCTGGCCCTGGGTTTCTCGATCAACGTGCTGACGATGTTCGGCATGGTGCTGGTGATCGGCATCGTCGTCGACGACGCCATCGTCGTCGTCGAGAACGTCGAACGCATCATGTCCGAGGAAGGCCTGCCACCGCGCGAGGCCACACGCAAGGCCATGGGCCAGATCTCCGGCGCCATCGTCGGCGTGACGGTGGTGCTGATCTCGGTGTTCGTGCCGCTGGCTTTCTTCGCCGGCTCGGTGGGCAACATCTACCGCCAGTTCTCGGCGGTGATGGTGGCCTCCATCGGCTTCTCGGCCTTCATGGCGCTGAGCCTCACGCCGGCGCTGTGCGCCACGCTGCTGAAGCCGGTGGAGAAGGGCCACCATGTCGAGAAGCGCGGCTTCTTCGGCTGGTTCAACCGCGCCTTCAAGAGCACCGCACACGGCTACGAGAGTTTCGTCGCGCGCATGCTGAAGAAGGCCGGGCGCTACCTGGTGATCTACGGCGCCATCATCGCCGTCGTCGGCTGGGTCTACCTGCGCCTGCCGACCTCGTTCCTGCCTGCCGAAGACCAGGGCAACATGATCGTCAACGTGCAGCTGCCGCCGGGTGCGACGCAGGAACGCACACGCGCGGTGATGGAGCAGGTGGAAGGCTTCATCCTGAAGCAGCCCGAGGTGCAGAGCATGGTCGGCGTGCTGGGCTTCAGCTTCAGCGGCCAGGGCCAGAACGCGGCACTGGCTTTCGTGACGCTGAAGGACTGGGACGAGCGCGAAGGCGCCGAGCACAGCGCCCAGGCGCTGGCCGGCCGGGCCTTCGGTGCGCTGATGGGCATCCGCGATGCCTTCATCTTCCCGCTGAGCCCGCCGCCGATCCCCGAACTGGGCACCGCCTCGGGCTTCAACTTCCGCCTGCAGGACCGTGGCGGCAAGGGCCACGAAGCCCTGGTCGCGGCACGCAACCAGCTGCTGGGCATGGCCGCGCAGAGCAAGATCCTGGCGCAGGTGCGGCCCGACGGCCTGGAAGACGCGCCGCAGCTGCAGATCGACATCGACCGCGACAAGGCGGCGGCACTGGGTGTCAGCTTCGACGCCATCAACGCAACGATCTCGACGGCCCTGGGTTCGGCCTACGTCAACGACTTCCCGAACGCCGGCCGCCTGCAGCGCGTGGTGGTGCAGGCCGACGCACCGGCACGCATGCAGCCGGAAGACCTGCTGAAGCTGAACGCCTCCAACAGCGCCGGCCGCCCGGTGCCGCTGTCGGCCTTCGCCAGCACACGCTGGGTGACCGGTGCGATGCAGACGGTGCGCTACAACGGCTACCCGGCCATGCGCATCGGCGGCCAGGCCGCACCCGGCTTCAGCACCGGCGACGCGATGGTCGAGATGGAGAAGCTGGCGGCGCAGCTGCCGGCGGGCTTCGGCTTCGAGTGGACCGGCATCTCGCGCGAAGAGAAGCTGGCCGGCAACCAGGCGCTGATCCTCTACGGCTTTGCCATCCTGGCGGTGTTCCTGTGCCTGGCCGCGCTGTACGAAAGCTGGAGCATCCCGTTTGCGGTGATCCTGGTCGTGCCGCTGGGGGTGCTGGGCGTGGTGCTGGCCACCTTGTTCCGCGGCTACTCGAACGACGTGTATTTCCAGGTCGGCCTGATCACCATCATCGGCCTGTCGGCGAAAAACGCGATCCTGATCATCGAGTTCGCGAAAGACCTGCAGGCCCAGGGCAAGAGTGCGATCGAAGCGGCGCTGGCCGCCGCCCATCTGCGTTTCCGGCCCATCGTGATGACCTCGCTGGCCTTCATCCTCGGTGTGCTGCCGCTGTTCCTGGCCAGCGGCGCCGGCTCGGCCAGCCAGCGTGCCATCGGCACCGGCGTCATCGGCGGCATGGTCACCGCCGTCGTGCTGGCGGTGTTTTTCGTGCCGGTGTTTTTCGTCGTCGTGCGGCGTTTCTTCAAGGGCAGCGAACGCCAGCGCCGCATGTACGCACACGAAACCGACAACCAGAACCTGAACACGCCGCTGGAGGACCGTTGAGATGAAACGCAAGCCCACCCTGCTGGCGGCCTTGTTGTGCGCGGCACTGCTGTCGGCCTGCTCGATGGCGCCGACCTACGAGCGCCCCGAGGCGCCGGTGCCGGCCGCCTATCCGCTGCCG
>JBASTF010000259.1:0-1978 GCA_049274755.1 Rubrivivax sp.
GATGCGAACGACATGGAAATCAGTCTGTCAAACTTCACGGGGCCGTTGAGCAACTCCAACTTCCTGCTGACGTGAGTCACGGGCTTCTTGGGCTTTGGTCAGCGTCAGAAAATGAGGGGTGATTGAAGGTGGGCTTGAAATGAAGGATGTAAAAATAACTACAATATAATCAATTACTTATAATGAACGCTGGCGGAAGGGGTGGGATTCGAACCCACGGTACCCTTGCAGGCACGCCGGTTTTCAAGACCGGTGCCTTAAACCACTCGGCCACCCTTCCAAACCAGTAATTTCAGCGACTTAGCGTAGGGCCGTTCCGAACGCAACGCGAACTTGGATACAAACTGCACCCAGGCCGTCGTTTTCCGGGAAAGCCGGCAAGGCAGCCAACGCCAGGGCTAGCCTGGCATCACAGCGTCCGGGTGCCTACTGCGTTTCGGCAGGCTTTTCGCGTTCGTGACTTTCAGCTTCTGCCGCGGCGCATGCGTCCATCCCCCAGCACCGGCTCTTGTAATACCAGGTGCCGGCGGAGACCGCGCAGACGAGCACCACAAAAAGGAGCACGAGACCAACCGATCGATTCATTTGCCAACCTTCGCCTTCAACCGAAGCTCAACCAGCCGGGACGGTTCACGCCAATATGCTGTCGCGCACGATCCATCGACCCACCGGGTCTGAAAGCCGACATGACCGCTGCAACCCGATAGCTCATCGAGCGTAACGGCCCATCGCCAGCTATCCGGTTCGTCGCCTTCGAAGACCAGATAGTTCCTGCCGCGATACTCTGTCACACGTTCCGTGCGCGTCCGAAGGCGTGGCTTACGCCGAAACGACTCCGGCGCGCCTGACGCTCATGATCTGCCATTTCGACGTATCGAAGAAATACGCCGCCCTGATCTCCGCGGCTGCGGCATCCGACGCCGGAATGGCGGTGTGAAACTGCCTCGCGCCGTCGCTCAACGTGATTCTGAAAATCTGCATGATCGATCCTCCACCCTGCGAAGGGTGGGGCGGGCAAGGTTAATTTTTGTTGAACGCCGAGGAACTGGCAGGACGGGATCGTGGCGCGCGCATTGCTCAGCGAAATTCGTCAGGTGGCGGAACGGCCGACCCTCGACGCGCCGCTGCTGACGCGCGACAGGCACCTGGCTTCAGCCGCCGGCCATCGCGCGCAGATCGAACTGGCGTAGCTCCACAGCGCGATGGAGCGAACACAGTTGTATGGGTTTGTTCGGTGGCGGGAGAGGGGGAATCAACTCAGCCGAATGCGAAAGCCAGCAGGCTCGAACACAGGAGCACCAGGCTTGTGCTGGTCAGAGCGAGAAATCCGCCTGAGACGATGTCGTGGTTGCGCATGATACACCTACCACTTTGAAGCTCGTCCGAATTGATTAAAGCTTTCACAATTTCCGGGAATGGAACCGATCGATCCAGTCATCGGCCTCAGGTTCGGGCGATCCCCGAACCTTTCGGCCGTCAGCGCTTATGCGCGGGAACGATAACCCTCGAGGGCATGGGCCAGAAAAATCCCCGCGCTCACCAAACCCATCACGGCAGTCAATGTCTCAATCATCGCAAATCGTCCTTTGCGCCCCTGTACGCACAAGACCGTTGCGCCGTTGCACAGTCAAAAAGATTCACCGGGCCCGCCCAAGATCGCTCCCAAGTGATGATTTGCTGCAACAGGTGTCTGAAAGCGGCACAGGAAGCGGCGTGGGAACGGGCTTCCGGCAGCGGCAACCTCCGTAGATCGACGGATTGGACAGGGGCAACCATTGATTTACCACACCGGTGCTGACCCCATTTCCGCCGCGATCCGGTTGCGATATCTTCACGGCTTGATGCGGAGGTGGGCTGCATCAGGAATTAGGCCGCTTGAGACCTCGACGTAGGCATGCGGCCGGTGGAATGGTAATTGGGGCGATGGGGATTCGACGGCCAATATCGATCGCCGTGGCGGCGCGCAGCGCTGCTGCCG
>JBASTF010000260.1:0-2357 GCA_049274755.1 Rubrivivax sp.
GGCCCAGCGCCCGGTCATTGAGCGCCGCTGTCGGCCGGCAGCCGCGCCACGCGGAACCAGCGCACGGCACCGCCGCGGGTCAGCATCACCGTGAAGCGCAGCCCGGCCAACTCGGCCGCTTCGCCGCGGCGCAGCACATGGCCGATCTCGTGCGCGACGAGGCCGCCGATGGTGTCGAAATCGTCGGTGGGCAGGGCCACGCCGAAGGCGCCGTTGACGGCCTCGATGGTCACGTCGCCGGCCACACGCTGGCTGCCGTCGGCCAAGGTGTAGATGCCGTTTTCGCGTTCGCGCTCGTCGAACTCGTCCTCGATCTCGCCGACGATCTCTTCGAGCACGTCTTCGATGGTCAGCAGCCCGGCGGTGTTGCCGAACTCGTCGATGACGATGGCCAGGTGGTTGCGGTTGCTGCGGAAGTCGCGCAGCAGCTCGTTCAGGCCCTTGCTCTCGGGCACGAACACCGCCGGCCGCAGCAGCGTGCGCAGGTTCAGCTCGGGCGCGCGCTGCAGCTTCAGCAGGTCCTTGGCCATCAGGATGCCGATGACGTTTTCGCGCTGGCCTTCGTAGACCGGAAAACGCGAGTGCGCCGTGGTGATGACGAGGTTCAGCAACTCGTCGTAGCCGGCGTTGATGTCCAGCAGGTCCATGCGCGGCGCGGCGACCATCACGTCGCCGGCCGTCAGGTCGGCCATGCGCAGCACACCTTCCAGCATCAGGCGCGACTCGGGCTCGATCAGCTCGCGCTGTTCGGCGTCGGCCAGCGTCTTGATCAACTCGTCCTTGCTGTCGGGGCCGGGCGAGACGAACTCGACGATGCGTTCGAACAGGCTGCGCTTGTCGGCGGCCGCAGCGCCGCGCACGGAGCGTGCGGAAGGGGGTTCTGACACGAAGGCTGTGTCGGCAGTGGCGGGGGTGCCAAGAATACCCCAGCCGCTTGACAGGGCGGGGGGCTTGCAACACAGTCTGCCGCCCCCATCTGACCCTGTCGTTTTTTCCAGTCCTCCAGCCCGTCCATCCGCCATGTCACTCATCCCCGCCACCATCCTCACCGGCTTCCTCGGCAGCGGCAAGACGACGCTGCTCAAGCGCGTGCTGACCGAGGCCCACGGCCAGAAGATCGCCGTCATCGAAAACGAGTTCGGCGAGGAGAACATCGACAACGACATCCTCGTCTCCGACACCCGCGAGCAGGTGATCCAGATGAACAACGGCTGCGTCTGCTGCACGATCCGCGAGGACCTGCGCAGCACGCTGGCCGACCTGGCCGAGAAGCGGCGCAAGGGCGAGCTCGACTTCGAGCGTGTGGTCATCGAAACCACCGGCCTGGCCGACCCCGGCCCGGTGGCGCAGACCTTCTTCATGGACGACGAGATCGCCGAGAGCTACCTGCTGGACAGCGTGCTCACCCTGGTGGACGCCAAACACGCCGACACGCAGCTCGACGAACGCCAGGAGGCGCGGCGCCAGGTGGGCTTTGCCGACCAGATCTTCATCAGCAAGTCCGACCTCGTGGAGCAGCCCGCGCTCGACGCGCTGATGCACCGCATCAAGCACATGAACCCGCGTGCGCCGCAGCAGGCCGTGCACTTCGGCGAGGTGCCGATTGCCAAGGTCTTCGACCTGAAGGGTTTCAACCTCAACGCCAAGCTGGAGATCGACCCCGATTTCCTGAATGCCGACGAGGGCCACGAGCACCACCACCATGACCATGATCACCACGACCATGAACATGGTGAACACTGCGACCACCCGCACCACCACGCCCACGACGACGACGTGAAGAGCTTCGTCTTCCGCAGCAAGAAGGCGTTTGCGCCGGCCAAGCTGGAAGACTTCCTCGGCGCCATCGTGCAGGTCTACGGCCCCAAGATGCTGCGCTACAAGGGTGTGCTGTACATGAAGGGCAGCGACCGCAAGGTCATCTTCCAGGGTGTGCACCAGCTGATGGGCAGCGACCTGGGCCCGAAGTGGGCACCCGGCGAAGAGAAGCTCAGCAAGATGGTTTTCATCGGCATCGACCTGCCGAAAGAGATCCTGCTGCAGGGCCTGGAGCAGTGCCTCGTGTGAAGCTGCGCAGGCACCCGCCGGCGGCTTCAGTCGGGCGGCGGACTGGAAGCCTCCGGTGGCGTCAGCCGCGTGCCGTTGTGGCATGGCTACAATCCGCGCGCCTTTGTGGCCCCCCCGGCCGGCCGGGCAGCGGGTATAACTGACCATCGAGCGACCTGAAAGGGCGAGGAGACCTCCGTGACCAAGCCTCCAGCCAAGCCGGCGGCTGCTGCCAGCAAGACCGCCGCCAAGCCAGCGGCCAAGGCGGCCCCCGCCGTGGCCAAGCCGGCCGCGAAGGCCGCTCCGGCGCC
>JBASTF010000261.1:0-4171 GCA_049274755.1 Rubrivivax sp.
GCTCCGCGTGTTGCCCCGCCGCCCCCGGCCCCGGTGCCTGCTGCCCCGGTCAGCGAGAAGGTCACCTTCGCCGCCGACGCGTTCTTCGACTACGCCAAGTCCGACCTGAAGCCGGAAGCGAAGGCGAAGATGGACGACCTGGTCGGCAAGACCCAGGGTGTGAACCTTGAAGTCATCATCGCCGTCGGCCACACCGACTCGACCGGCAACGCCGCGCTGAACAACAAGCTGTCGGTGGCGCGTGCCGAGAACGTCAAGAACTACCTGACGAGCAAGGGCGTCGAGAAGAACCGCGTCTACACCGAAGGCAAGGGCTCGTCGCAGCCGGTCGCCGACAACAAGACGAACGAAGGCCGCGCGAAGAACCGCCGCGTGGAAATCGAAGTCGTCGGTACACGCACGAAGAAGTAATCCTGCCGGCCCCTTGTGGGCCGCGAGATGCGACGAAACCCCGCTTCGGCGGGGTTTCTTGTTTCTGCCACTAGGATTGGCCGATGAACGTCAACGTCGACGCCCAGGAACTCGCGAAATTCAGCGAGCTGGCCCACAAGTGGTGGGACCCGGACAGCGAGTTCCGCCCGCTGCACCAGATCAACCCGCTGCGGCTGGACTGGATCGACAGTCTGGCCACGCTGCGTGGCAAAGCCATCGTCGACGTGGGCTGCGGCGGCGGCATCCTGGCCGAGGCCATGGCCCAGCGTGCAACCCAGGTCACCGGCATCGACCTCGCCACACGCCCGCTGGGCGTGGCGCGGCTGCATGCGCTGGAGACCGGTGTCAGCAACCTCGAGTACCGCGAGATCGCGGCCGAGGCGCTGGCCGCCGAACGGCCGGGCAGCTGCGATGTCGTCACCTGCATGGAGATGCTGGAGCATGTGCCTGACCCGGCGTCCATCGTGCAGGCCTGCGCCACGCTGGCCAAGCCGGGCGGCTGGGTCTTCTTCTCGACGCTGAACCGCAATGCCAAGGCGTTTCTGTTCGCCATCGTCGGCGCCGAATACCTGCTGCGGCTGCTGCCGCGTGGCACCCACGAATACGCACGCTTCATCCGCCCCAGCGAACTCGCGCGTTACGGCCGCGATGCCGGCCTGGCCGTCGAAGGCAGCCGCGGCATGGAGTACAACCCGCTGACGCGGCGCTACAGCCTGTCCGCCGACACCGGCGTGAACTATCTGCTGGCCTGCCGGAAAGCCGCGTGAGCCGCCGCACCATCGAAGCCGTGCTGTTCGACCTGGACGGCACCCTGGTCGACAGCGCACCCGACCTGGCCGGTGCCGCCAACGACCTGCGCGCCGAACACGGCCTGCCGCCGCTGGCCTACGAACGGCTGCGGCCGATGGTGGGCACGGGGGCACGCGGCATGGTCGGTGTCGCCTTCGGCCTGCAGCCCGGCGACGCGCAGTACGAGACGCTGCGTGAGGCTTTCCTGGCGCGCTACGAGCGGCGCATGCTGCAGGACACGGCGGTTTTCGCCGCCGTGCAGCCGGTGCTGGCGGCATTGGACGCGGCTTCGTTGCCCTGGGGCATCGTCACGAACAAGGCGCTGCGCTTTGCCGAGCCGGTGGTGCATGGTGTCGGCCTGCGCCGGCGCAGTGCCGTGCTGATCGGCGGCGACAGCACACCCCACGCCAAGCCGCACCCGGCGCCGCTGCTGGCAGCCGCCGGACACATCGGCGTGGCACCCGAGCGCTGTGTCTACATCGGCGACGACCACCGCGACGTCATCGCCGGTCGCGCTGCCGGCATGGCGACGCTGGCCGCGGCCTGGGGTTACCTCGGTGCCGGCGAGCCGATCGAGGCCTGGGGCGCCGATGCGGTGATCGCCGAACCCGCGGCGCTCTTGCGTTGGCTGGAACTGGGCTAAGCGCTTGCGCTTCAGCAAAGACTCATATCGCGCAGCGATGTGATGTCGGCGCTAAAATACCGGCCATGGGACCGACCTGGCTTCGACGTGGATTCGGAGTCGGCGCGGGGCATGCCGAGCACCAGTTCGCTCGTTAATCCACTGGAAACAAAGTAACTGCGAACGATCAAACGTACGCCCTCGCCGCTTAAAACCGGTGAGCCTCGCAACAGTTGGCCGATGGGCTGGGTCTGAGGGGTCACCCAAGGACTGCGAGGTCATTCACATTGGCTCGTCCTGCAGTGAGTCCTTCGCTGCGGGCCTAAAACCAAAGGACTCGGGGCAAGGGTAGCGTGCTGCTGCGCGACCCAGGCCCTCAAACTCAAAACAGTCAGCTACGCATGTAGAACCGTCCGGCGATGGTTTGCGGACGGGGGTTCGATTCCCCCCGGTTCCACCAGATCTTCTCCCGCCACCCAGCGCCGGTGGCGGGCCCATCTTTCGTTTGTGTTCCCGCGGCGGATCAGACATCATTGGTTACAGTCGCGTCTGCCGCTGGATGCGGTCGTTGTTCACGGCGCATCCACGTGCAGCAGGGGTCTGCCCCGCGGCCACGGGGTCGCCGGGCGGGTGGCACATTGGAAGAATCGCGCATGGGCCAGAAGCAGCAGCAGCCAGACTCGACGAACATCCGCAAGTTCAAGGGCACGACCGTCTTCGATTGGGACGCCGAGCCTTCTGAAGAGCGGCCGAGCGAGTTCGCCGAGTCGTCGCTGTACCTGGGCCAAACCGCCATCTCGCGCAGCTCGGGTTTCCACAAGCGCGGCGGCGACTTCTCCACCCCTTCGCGCAGCAACAGCTATTCGCAGCTGGAGCGTGCACGCCCGCGTCCACCACAGAAAAAGGGCGGCTCGAACGCCGTCTGGGTCATCGCCATCGGCATGGTGCTGGCCATCACCGCCGGCGGCCTGTACGGGCTGATGCGCTGGTTCAACATCTGAAGCCTGCGCCGGCTTGGCCGGCCGCCTGCAGGTTTGCAGGGCTTGTCGGACAATGCGCGTCCGCCTGAGACCGATGCTGGACCGACCCCGATGCTGCGACTGCAAGACCTGACCCCCGAGCGCCTGCTGGGCATGCGCCGCGGCATCGAGAAGGAAAGCCTGCGTGCCAATGCAGATGGCAGCCTGGCTGTGACGCCGCACCCGGCGGCACTGGGCTCGGCGCTGATGCATCCGCACATCACCACGGACTTCAGCGAGTCGCAGCTGGAGCTGATCACCGGCGTGCATGCCAGCCCCGAGGACTGCCTGGACGAGTTGCGCCGCATCCACCAGTTTGTTTACCGCGAACTCGGCGACGAGCGGCTGTGGGTGGCGAGCATGCCGTGCCGGCTGCCGGGCGACGAGACCATTCCGCTGGGCCGCTACGGCACCTCGAACGTCGGCCGCGCGAAGAGTGTCTACCGCATGGGTCTGGGCCACCGCTACGGCCGGCGCATGCAGACGATTTCGGGCATCCACTACAACTGGTCGCTGCCCGGCCTGGACGATGCCCAGCACTTTGCGCTGATCCGCAACTTCCGCCGCCATTCCTTCCTGCTGCTGTACCTGTTCGGCGCGTCGCCGGCGCTGTGTCGCAGCTTCGTCGACGGCCGCCAGCACGAACTGCAGCCTTTCGGCGACAACAGCGGCACGCTGCACATGCCGCATGGCACCTCGCTGCGCATGGGGCGGCTGGGCTACCAGAGCGACGCCCAGGCCTCGATCCATGCCAGCTTCAACAGCCTGGAAAGTTATGCCGCGTCGCTGCACGAGGCGCTGACCCAGCCCTACCCGGCCTACGAGGCCGTGGGTGTGCACAACCTGGGCGGCGAATACAACCAGCTGGCGACGACGCTGCTGCAGATCGAAAACGAGTTCTACGGCACGATCCGCCCCAAGCGCACCATCCGCGCCGGCGAACGCCCGCTGCATGCGCTGCGTGAACGCGGTGTCGAGTACATCGAGGTGCGCTGCATGGACCTCGACCCCTTCGAGCCGCTGGGCATCAATGCCTCGACGATGCGGTTCCTGGATGTCTTCCTGCTGCACTGCCTGCTCAGCGACAGCCCGCCCGACACACGCGACGAGATCGCCGCGCTGGGCCGCAACCAGCACCGCACGGCCTCGCATGGGCGCCAGCCCGGGCTGCTGCTGGAACGTGGCACGCAGCAGGTGGCGCTGCGCGACTGGGCCGAGGAACTGCTGCAGCAGTTCCGCCCCATCGCCGAGCGCCTGGATGCCGTGCACGGCACGGCCGAACACGGCGAGGCGCTGCGCGGCGCGGCGC
>JBASTF010000262.1:0-2637 GCA_049274755.1 Rubrivivax sp.
CCCGGTGGCCAGCAGGTGCGGGTCGTCCAGCAGGTCTTCGGGGCGGCGGATCGGCGCAAACGGCAGGCCGGCGGCTTCCATGATCGTGGCCAGTTCCTGCGCCGGCCGCGCGGCGAAACGTTCGCGCAGCGCCGCCAGCAGGGCCGGGCGCTGCTGCACCCGCTGGTTGTTGGTGGCCAGCGACGGGTCAGCCTTCAGGTCGGCCAGGCCCAGCACCTCGCAGAACTTCAGCCATTGCGCGTCGCTGACGGCGGCCAGGAAGATCTGCTCACCGTCCTTCACGGTGAACACGTCGTAGACGGCCCAGGGGTTGTCGCGTGCCGGCATCGGCGCCGGGTGGCGGCCGGTCATCGCGTACTGCAGCATGTGCTGGCCCATCAGGAACACGTTGTTCTCGAACAGCGCGCTCTGCACCTCCATGCCGCGGCCGCTGATGCCACGCTGGATCAGCGCGCCCAGGGTGCCGATGGCGCCGAACAGCCCGCCCATGATGTCGTTGACGCTGGTACCGGCGCGCAGCGGGTCGCCAGGGCGGCCCGTCATGTAGGCCAGGCCGCCCATCATCTGCACCACCTCGTCCAGCGCGGTGCGGTGGTCGTAGGGACCGGGCAGGAAACCCTTGTGGCTGACGTAGATCAGCCGTGGATTCACGGCCGACAGCGCAGCGTAGTCCAGCCCGTACTTGGCCATCGTGCCGGGCTTGAAGTTCTCCACCACGACATCGGCGCTGGCCGCCAGCCGGCGCGCGGCCTCGGCCCCGGCGGCGGCGTGCAGGTTCAGGCCCACGCTCTTCTTGTTGCGGTTGAACATCGGGAAGAAGCCGGCCCCGGCGCCGAGCAGGCGGCGTGTGCCTTCGCCGTCCACCGGCTCGACCTTGATGACCTCGGCCCCCATGTCGGCCAGCACCATGCCGCAGGTCGGGCCCATCACCATGTGGGTGAACTCAACCACCCGCAACCCAGCCAGTGGCTGCGGCGCGCTCATGCCGCCACCCGCATCGTCTTCGGCAGCCCGGCGCGCCACAGCGTGCCATGCAGCGTCTCGCCTTCCAGCCAGCCGGCCACCTGGGTGCGCAAGGCCAGCAGTGCATCGATGTCCAGGCCGGTGTGCACGCCCATGCTGGTGAACAGATAAGCCAGGTCTTCGGTGGCGACGTTGCCGCTGGCGCCCGGTGCATGCGGGCAGCCGCCGATGCCGGCCAGGCAGGCGTCGAAGCGGCGCACGCCGGCCGCGCAAGCCGCCATCACATTGGCGATGCCCAGGCCGCGTGTGTCGTGGAAATGGCCGCAGCCGAGTTGGTCGCCGGCGATGGCAAAGGCGGCATCGAACAGCTCACGCACCATCTTCGGGTCGGCATAGCCCACGGTGTCGGCCAGGCCCACACGGTCGACGCCGATGTCGAGCACCGCACGCACCAGGCGCAGCACCTCGGCCGGCTCGACACGGCCCTGGATCGTGCAGCCGAAGGCCGTGCTCAAGCCCACCTCGATGCGGCAGGCTGAGCCCGCCGCATCGCGCGCAGCGCGGATGGCGGCGATCTCGTCCAGCACTGCATCGGGTGTCTTGCGCAGGTTGGCCAGGCTGTGGGCATGGCTCGCCGACAGCGGCAGCAGCATCCAGTGCGCGCCGCTGGCGATGGCACGTTCGGCGCCCTTCAGGTTCGGCACCAGCACCGAGACCGTCAGCCCTGGCAGGGCCAACGCGGCGTCCACAAGTTCGGCGGTGTCGGCCAGTTGCGGCAGCAGCCGCGGCGGCACGAAGGAGCCGACCTCGATCTCGCGCTGGCCGGCGGCGTGGGCGCCGCGCAGCCAGGCCAGCTTGTGTTGGGTCGGCAGCGTGCGCGCAATGCTTTGCAGCCCGTCGCGCAAGCCAACTTCGCGGATGACCACCGCGGGGCTTGTCTCGTCCATGGCTGCACTGTAGACATTCCGGCGAGCGTCGCCAGCGGTATTTCGGAAGCTTCACCGTTCCTGTTCGTCACGGCAGAATGCCGCATGGCCCGCGAACTCGACCCGGTGACGCTGCGCCTCTTCGTCGCCGTCTGCGAAGAGCGCAACATCGCACGCGCGGCGGCACGTGAAGCCCTGGTGGCCTCGGCCGTCAGCAAACGCATCGCGGCCATCGAAGCCCAGGTCGGTGCCGCGCTGCTGGTGCGCGGCCGGCGCGGCATCGAGCCCACGGCTGCTGGCGAGGTGCTGCTGCGCCAGGCGCGGGAACTGCTGGGTGCGATGCAGCGCATGCAGGCCGAGCTGAGCGAGTTCGCCACCGGCGTGCAGGGCAGCGTGCGCCTGGTGGCCAGCGTCTCGGCGCTGGCCGAGCAGCTGCCCGACGACATCGCCGCCTTCCTGGCCCGGCACCAGGCCGTGCGTGTGAGCCTGGACGAACGGCTGAGCACCGAGATCGTGCGCAGCGTGCGCGAAGGCAGCGCCGACCTCGGTGTGCTGTGGGACATCGCCGACCTGGCCGGCCTGCACACCCTGCCCTACCGCAGCGACCACCTCTGCGTCGTGCTGCACGCGGCCCATCCGCTGGCCGGGCGCAAGCGCCTGCGTTTTGCCGAGACACTGGAACACGCGTCGATCGGCGTCGCACCGGGCGGCATGATGGAGGCGATGCTGCGCCGCCAGGCCGCGCTGC
>JBASTF010000263.1:0-5128 GCA_049274755.1 Rubrivivax sp.
GCCGATGCCGCGCCCAGCGTCGCGCTGGCCAGCCGGGGTGGTTATGGCTTGACGCGGCTGCTGGACCGCATCGACTGGCCGCGCATCGCCCGCAGCGTCGAACGCGGCACACGCTGGGTGGGCCACAGCGACATGACGGCCTTCCAGCTGGCCTTGCTGGCCCACACGAAAGCAGCCAGCTGGGCCGGGCCGATGGCGCAGGACCACTTCGGCCGCGATGCGGCGGGTGGGGGTGTCGACGAAGTCACCGCCGCCTGTTTTGCCGAGGCCATGCGCGGCGAGCTCGAAGCCGTGGGCTTTCGCACCGAGGCCGGCTTCGACGGCCTGCAGGCCAGGGGCCCGCTGTGGGGTGGCAACCTGACGGTGCTGTGCTCGCTGCTGGGCACGCCGCACTTTCCCAGGGTCAGGGGTGGTGTGCTGTTCCTCGAAGACGTGAACGAACATCCTTACCGCGTCGAGCGCATGCTGCTGCAACTGCTGCAGGCCGGTGTGCTGGGGGCGCAGAAGGCCGTGCTGCTGGGCCAGTTCACGGCCTGGAAGGCCTCACCGCTGGACCGCGGCTACACGCTGAAGACCGCGGTGCAGCAACTGCGCAGCCGCACGGCGGTGCCGCTGCTGACCGGGCTGCCGTTTGGCCATGTGCAGACGACGGTGACGCTGCCGGTGGGCCGGCGTGTGGAACTGCTGGTGCAGGGGCGCGACGTGCTGGTCGGCTGGGAACACGACCACAGCCACCATCACCACCACGACCACCACGACCACTAGACAGGCCGCCGCCACAGGCGGCTGATCGTCCACAGGTTGGCGCCGGCCACCACCAGTTCGAGCAGCGTGCCGCCGATCGAGCCGACCAGCAGGTTGTGCAGCACCCACAGCAGGGTGCCCACCAGCATCACCAGCCGCATCGTCAGCGCCCGCAGCAGGAACAGCGCCGAGGTGCCCAGCACCGACGAAACGATGGGCAGCAGCGAGACCCAGCCATCGGCCCACCAGGCGCCCAGGGCCACGCTCAGCGCAACGAAGCCGGCGGCAGCCCAGGGCGAGTGGGTGCGCAAGGCCACCAGCGAACGTGCCAGGCCGACCAGCGAACCGGCGACGGCCGTGGGCTTGTCCAGCAGCGCGAAGTGCAGCGCGTAGCTCAGGCACTCCAGCGCCATGAAGATCTTGAAGCGGCGGTCGTCGTGCTGCAGGAAACAGGCGACGCCGAACACGAAGGCGAGGTAGCCCAGCAACTGCGCTGGCGTGGTGAGGGCGGCAAGCATCGAGCCCCGCATTCTCGGGCTTGGCTGCGGCAGGCAGCACGCCAGGGCCTAGAATTCGCAAGCACCTCGGCGGGCCGGCCACAAGCGGGCCCGGTCGGGGTTCTTCGTTTTCTGGCCTGCACCAGGAGTGCACTGCATGCGTGGATGGTTCTCGAGCGGCCGCGGTGTCGGCCTGCTGCTGGCGGCGCTGGCCCTGCTGGCCGCGGGCTGCAACAACAGCCCCTACCCGGATGGCGCCGAACGCAGCAACACGCTGTTCTATTCGTTCGACGAACGTTCGCCGCGTTACCTGGACCCGACGGCTTCGTACTCGAACCCCGAGTCGGCCTACACGCTGCAGATCTACGAGCCGCCCTACGGCTACCACTACCTGAAGCGGCCTTATGAGCTGATCCCGAAATCGGCCGCCGCGGTGGCCAAGCCGCACTACGTCGACAAAAACGGCCAGCCGCTGCCCGACGATGCACCGGCCGAGCAGATCGCCGAAAGCGTCTACGACGTGCCCATCCGCCCTGGCACGATGTACCAGCCGCACCCGGCCTTCGCGAAGGATGCCCAGGGCAAGCCGCTGTACCTGGCGTTGAAGCCCGGTGAACTCGGCAGCAAGCGCAGCCCCTGGGACTTCGCCGTGCAGGGCACACGCGAACTGGTGGCCGAGGACTTCGTCTACGCGTTGAAGCGCCATGCGACAACCCGCATCGAAGCGCCGATCTACGCCGTGTTCGCCGACTTCGTGATCGGGCTGAAGGCGTATGCCGAGCTGGTCAAGAAGGAAGACGCCAAGCTGCTGCAAGGCCTGCCGGCCGATGCCCGCGACAAACCCTTCCTCGATTTCCGCCAATGGCCGCTGGCCGGCACCAGCGCACCCGACAAGTACACCTGGCGCGTCCGGCTCAAGGGCAAGTACCCGCAGTGGAGCTACTGGATGGCCTTGCCCTTCCTGGCGCCGCTGCCCTGGGAGGCCGATGCCTTCTATGCGCAACAAGGCATGGCCGAAAACGGCTTGTCGCTGAACCAGTGGCCGGTGGGCACGGGGCCGTACATGATGGCCGAGTTCGTGCGCGACCGCCGCCATGTGCTGAAGCGCAACCCGAACTACCACGGCGAAACCTATCCTTGCGAAGGCGCGCCCGGCGACAAGGAAGCCGGCCTGCTGGACGACTGCGGCAAGCCCATGCCCTTCATCGACACGCTGTACGTGACGATCGAAAAGGAGAAGGTGCCGCGCAAGGAGAAGTTCAAGCAGGGTTATCTCGACGTGCCCGAGATCGAGCGCCCGGAATGGGGCGTGGACTTCCGCAACGACGCCGACGACTCCGACGACGTGAAGCGCCTGTTCGACCAGCGCGGCTTCAAGTTCCCGCTGATGACCGACATCTCGAACTGGTACCTGGGCTTCAACATGCTGGACCCCGTGGTCGGCAAGGGCGACACAGCGGCGCAGCAGGCGAAGAACCGCAAGCTGCGCCAGGCGATCTCGATCGCCGTCGACTGGGAAGAAGGTTATGGCCGCATCTTCAAGCACAAGGGCGGTGTCGCCGCGCACGGGCCGGTGCCGCCGGGCCTGTTCGGATCGCGCGAAGGGCAGGGCAAGTTCCACAACCCGGTGACCCATGTCTGGAAGGACGGCAAGCCGCTGCGCCGGCCCATCGAGGACGCGAAGAAGCTGCTGGCCGAGGCCGGCTACCCCGAGGGACGCGACGCTGCCACCGGCAAGCCGCTGGTGCTGAACTACGACTTCCAGCGTGCCATCACACCCGAGTTCAAGAGCGAAAACGACTGGATGGTCAAGCAGTTCGCGAAGCTGGGCATCCAGCTCGAGATCCGCGCCACCGACTTCAACCAGTACCAGGACAAGACCCTGCGTGGGCGCCACCAGATCTTCTGGGGCGGCTGGCTGGCGGACTACCCCGATGCCGAGAACTTCCTGTTCCTGACCTACGGACCGCTGGGCCGCAGCAAACACCAGGGCGACAACTACGCCAACTACGACAACCCCGAGTACGACAAGCTGTACCGGCAACTGCAGGCGCTGGACGACGGGCCGGCCAAGCAGGCCGTCATCGACAAGATGGTGACGATGCTGCAGGACGACGCGCCCTGGGCCTTCGGCTACTTCCCCTGGGGCGGGCTGGCGTTCCAGCCTTGGGTCTACAACGGCAAGCCTTCGATCCTGATCCGCGACATGGCCAAGTACTACCGCGTTGACCCGGTGCAGCGTGCCGCCAAGCAGACCGAGTGGAACCACCCGGTGCGCTGGCCGCTGGCCCTGCTGGCGCTGGCGGCACTGGTGCTGGCCTGGGTGGCGCGGCGCAGCTTCAAGGCGCGCGAAACGGCCACCGCACGTGGTGCCGCTGCTGCGCAAGGGGCCGACTGAGATGGGCGCCTACATCCTGCGCCGCATCGGCTACGGCCTGCTGATCCTGCTCGGCGTCAACCTGCTGACCTTCTTCCTGTTCTTCACCGTCAACACGCCTGACGACATGGCGCGGCTGAACATCGGCGGCAAGCGGGTGACGCAGGAGCAGATCGACAAGTGGAAGTCGGAACGTGGCTACGACAAGCCGTTGTACTGGAACAGCCAGGCCAGCGGCAGCGCCCAGGCCACCGAGACGGTGCTGTGGGAACGCTCGATCTCGCTGATGAAGGGCGACTTCGGACGCAGCGACTCGGCGCGTTCGGTGGACATCGGCCACGAGATCGCCACGCGCATGGGCGTCAGCCTGCAGCTGGCCCTGCCGCTGTTCCTGCTGCAGCTCGTCGTCAGCGTCAGCTTCTCGCTGCTGCTGGTGTTCTTCCGCCACTCGCGCATCGACTTCTGGGGCGTCGTGGCCTGCGTGCTGATGCTGTCGATCAGCAGCCTGTTCTACATCATCGTCGGCCAGTTCCTGTTCTCGCGCGTGCTGCGCCTGGTGCCGATCTCGGGGTATGCGCCGGGGCTGGACGCCGTGCGTTTCCTGGCCCTGCCCATCGTGCTGTCGCTGCTGGCGCGGCTGGGTGGCGAAGCGCGGCTGTACCGCGCGATGTTCCTCGAGGAGATCGGCAAGGACTATGTCCGCACCGCACGCGCCAAGGGCCTGGCCGAGCAGGCCGTGCTGTTCCGCCACGTGCTGCGCAACGCGATGATCCCCATCATCACCAGCGCCGGTTCCTACCTGCCCTACGTCTTCCTCGGCAGCCTGGTGTTCGAGAGCTTCTTCGGCATCCCCGGCCTCGGCGCCTTTGTCATCGAGGCCATCAGCGGCCAGGACTTCGCCATCGTGCGCACGATGGTGTTTGTCGGCTCGGTGCTCTACATCGCCAGCAATGTGCTGATCGACATTGCCTACACCTGGGTCGACCCGCGTGTGCGGCTGGCCTGACGGGACATCATGACCATGGGTTTCAAGTTTGTCCTGCTGTGGACCGATGCCGCGCTGTGGCTGCTGTTTGCGGCGCTGGCCGGCTATGTGCTGCATGTGCGCCGCTCGGCGCCGCTGCGTGCCACCTGGACCAAGGTGCTGCGCGACCCGGCCGCGCTGTGTGCGGCTTTGGTGCTGCTGCTGTTCCTGGCCGTCACGGCGCTGGACAGCCTGCATTTCCGCCGCCAGTTGCCGGCAGCGCCAGGCCAGGCCGCGGGCCAGGTGTTCTACGACAGCCGCGCCGAATCGGTGCTGGACCTGGTGCTGGCGCGGCAGATCGGCATGCGCGAGTCGAGCTACTCGTCGCCGCTGGCCTACCTGGCCCATGGCAAGCAGGTGGTCACACGCGACGGCCAGCCGGTGCGCGAGTTTCCGCGCCTGGCTTTCGGCGGCGCACATCTGAAGGACCCGGCGCGCGACTGGGCGACTGACGTCGGCACACGGGCGGCCGGCGGCGCAGTGGGC
>JBASTF010000264.1:0-4451 GCA_049274755.1 Rubrivivax sp.
GCGCCCTGTACTGCAGCGGCTGCCGGCGCAGCGCCCGGCGGCCAGCAAGTAGCCGCCCCGTAAAATGCCGGGGCATGGACACCCCCGGCAACCTCTTCGTCGTCGCCGCCCCCAGCGGCGCCGGCAAGTCCAGCCTCGTGAAGGCCTTGCTCGAACTGGACTCGCACCTGGCGGTGTCGGTCTCGCACACCACCCGGGTGCCCCGCGGCCAGGAACAGCATGGCCGCGAGTACTGGTTCATCGCCGAGGCCGCGTTCCGCGCCATGGTCGAACATGGCGATTTCTTCGAGTGGGCCGAGGTGCACGGCAACCTCTACGGCACCAGCCGCAAGGCCATCGAGGAACGGCTGATGCGCGGCGAGGACGTGGTGCTCGAGATCGACTGGCAGGGCGCGCTGCAGATCAAGGACATCTTCCCGCATGCGGTGCTGATCTTCATCCTGCCGCCCAGCTGGACCGAACTGCAGCAGCGCCTGCAGCGCCGCGGCGAAGACAAGCCCGAGGTCATCGGCACCCGCATGGCCAATGCCCGTGAAGAAGTGGCCCAGGCGCGGCACTTCGACTTCGTTATAATCAATCAGTTGTTCGAGACCGCGCTCTTCGACCTGAAGACCGTTGTCCACTCGCAGCGCCTGAAGTACGCGGCCCAGTGCCGCAACCGTTCCCAGGTGTTCGCTGCCCTCAACCTGATCTGAGCAAGACACACCATGGCCCGCATCACCGTCGAAGACTGCCTGCACAAGATCCCGAACCGCTTCCAGCTGGTGCTGGCCGCCACCTACCGTGCGCGCATGCTGAGCCAGGGCCACGCGCCGAAGATCGAGACCAAGAACAAGCCCGGCGTCACCGCGCTGCGCGAGATCGCCGCCGGCGAAGTCGGCCTGGAGATGCTGCGCAAGGTTCCGGTCTGAGGTCTTTGCACCCAGCCACACGGGCGCCGCGGGGCGCCCGTTGTCTTTTGGGCCGCCGCGCAGGGCAGCATCACAAAGCAGGCTAGATTACGGCCATGGGAATCCGTTCTCTGGCTGCCGAACTGCTGCCTGCTGCACTGCAGGGGCGGCCACGCGCGGCCGAGACGAACCATGCCCCGCCGGTCGAGGCCGCGTCGTTCGCGGCGCTGACGGAGAAGCTGGCCTATCTGTCCAAGGCCGACCTGAAGCAGGTGCGCGAGGCCTACAAGTTCGCCGACCAGGCGCACCTGGGCCAGTTCCGCGCCAGCGGCCTGCCCTACATCACACACCCGATCGCGGTGGCCGGCCTGTGTGCTGATTGGAAACTCGATGTGCAGGCCATCATGGCCGCGCTGATGCACGACACCATCGAGGACCAGGGTGTCACGAAGACCGAGCTGATCCAGAAGTTCGGCGCACCGACCGCCGACCTGGTCGACGGCCTGACCAAGCTCGACAAGCTGCACTTCAGCACACGCGAGGAAAGCCAGGCCGAGAGCTTCCGCAAGATGCTGCTGGCGATGGCCCGCGACGTGCGTGTCATCCTGATCAAGCTCGCCGACCGGCTGCACAACATGCGAACGATGAATGCGATGGCGCCGGACAAGCGCCAGCGCATCGCCCGCGAGACGCTGGAGATCTATGCGCCGATCGCGCACCGCCTGGGCCTGAACCAGACCTACCGCGAGTTGCAGGAACTGTCCTTCGAACACCTCCACCCCTGGCGCCATGGTGCGCTGGCGAAGGCCGTGAAACGGGCGCGCGGCCACCGCCGCGACATCGTCGACCGTGTGCAGGCCGACGTCGAGAAGGCTTTTGCCGAACAGAAGATCAGGGTCACGGTCAGCGGCCGCGAGAAGACCGTGTATTCGATCTACCGCAAGATGCGCGAAAAACACGCGGGTTTTGCGCAGGTCAACGACATCTTCGGCTTCCGCATCGTCGTCAACACCCTGCCCGAGTGTTACCTGTCCATCGGCGCGCTGCACCAGCTGTACAAGCCGGTGCCGGGGCGCTTCAAGGACTACATCGCCATTCCCAAGGCCAACGGCTACCAGAGCCTGCACACCACCCTGGTCAGCCCGCTGGGCACGGCGGTGGAGTTCCAGGTGCGGACCGAGGACATGCATGCGGTGGCCGAAAAAGGCATCGCCGCGCACTGGCTGTACAAGGTGGGCGACAAAAACGGCGGCGCTGCCGCCGACGCCCAGCGCATGGGTGCGCTGTGGCTGCAAAGCCTGGTCGACATCCAGGACGAAACACGCGACGCGGCCGAGTTCCTCGAACACGTCAAGATCGACCTCTACCCCGATGCGGTCTACGTCTTCACGCCGCGCAGCAAGATCCTGGCGCTGCCGCGCGGCGCCACCCCGGTGGACTTCGCCTACGCCATCCACAGCGATGTCGGCGACCACATGGTGGCGGCCAAGGTCAACGGCGAGCCGGTGGCGCTGCGCACCGAACTGCGCAGCGGCGATGTCGTCGAGGTGCTGACGGCACCTGGCGCCAGACCCAACCCGGGCTGGCTGAACATGGTGCGCACCGGCCGCGCCCGTTCGAAGATCCGCCACTACCTGAAGAACATGGAAGCCGAGGAGTCGCGTGCGCTCGGCGAGAAGCTGCTGGCCCAGGCGCTGCGCGCCGAAGGTCTGCAGCCGCCGTCGGCCGACCCCAGCGACACCATGGCCGCCACGCTGTGGCAGCAGCTGACACGCTGGAGCGGCAACCGCCACCGCGTGGAACTGCTGGTGGACATCGGCCTGGGCAAGAAGATCGCCAGCATCGTCGCCAAGCGCCTGGCGCAGCTGATGGTCGAACACGGCAGCAAGCCCGACGCCGTGACGCTGACGCTGGGCCGCTACGCCAGCGACGACTCGGCGCCGACCCAGGGTGTGGTCTTCGTCGACGGCAGCGAAGGCGCCAGCGTGCAGCTGGCCAGTTGCTGCCGGCCCATCCCCGGCGACCAGATCGTCGGCTACCTGGGCCGCGGCGAAGGCCTGCTGGTGCACACCGCCGAATGCCAGACCGGCAAACGGCTGAAGGAACGCGACCCCGAACGCTGGATGCAGGTGGAATGGGCCGAGGAGCTGACCCGCGCCTTCGAAACCAGCATCGTCGCCCTGGTCGACAACGGCAAGGGTGTGCTGGCCCAGGTGGCGGCGGCGGTGGCCGCGGCCGAGGCCGACATCCGCCACCTCGACATGGGTTCGGAACCCGCGGCGCAGACCACCGAACTGCGGCTGCTGATCAGCGTGCGCGACCGTGTGCACCTGGCCGACGTGCTGCGCACGCTGCGGCGCGCGCCTGTGGTGCTGCGCGTCTGGCGCTACAAACCCGGCGGCGCCTGAGCCGCTGCGCCGTCAGGCCCCCGGCGCGGGGTAGCGCACCTCGATGATCTCCAGCTTCTCCAGCCCGCCGGGGGTCATCAGCTGCACCTCGTCGCCTTCGCGGGCCTTCAGCAGCGCGCGTGCGATCGGCGCCACCCACGAGACCTCGCCGCGCAGGTTGTCGGCTTCGTCGATGCCCTTGATCGTGATCGTGCGTTCTTCGCCGCGGCCGTTGGCATAGGTGACGGTGGCGCCGAAAAACACCTGGTCGCTGCCATGGTGCAGCGCCGGATCGGCAACCTCGGCGATGTCCAGGCGCTTGGTCAGGAAGCGGATGCGGCGATCGATCTCGCGCAGCCGCTTCTTGCCGTAAAGGTAGTCGCCGTTTTCGCTGCGGTCGCCGTTTTTGGCGGCCCAGGACACGGTTTCGACCATCTTCGGCCGCTCCACGTCCAGCAGCGCCATCAGCTCCTCGCGCAGCCGGCGGTAGCCCTGGGGCGTCAGGTAGTTGCGGGTGCCGGCGGGCAGCGGCGGCAGGCCCGGGCTGCCGCCGTCGTCGTCATCGTCGTCGCCGTCGGCTTCTTTCGTGAACGCCTTGTTCACTTGACGACGTCGACCTTCAGCACCGCAGCGCCGTAGGTCGTGTCGCAGGCTTCCCCCGGCGGGCACAGCGGGCTGCCGACCAGGGCCGGCTGCGCACCGGCATGGCGCTGCAGGATGGCGCCGCCTTCGGCGCCGGTCGGGAAGATGCGGATGCCTTCCATGACCTGCGGGTTGAAGTCCTTGAAGCTGCGCTGGCGCTGCGACACGATGGTCAGCACCTGGCCCTGGCCCGGCGGGTCGGAGGCCTTCAGCCCGGTGGCATTGGTCATCGGGAAACGGAAGCGCTGACCCTTCTTCATCTGCACCTGGCCGGTGGCCGTGCCTGGCACCACCTGCACCAGCGAGCCGTCGGCGGTGCCGACGAAGGCGTAGAGATAACCATCGCGGTCGCTGTCCAGCGTGAAGTGCAGGTCGTCGCGGTCGACGCGCAGCACCGGCCTGTCGGTTTGCAACTGCAGACCGAAGCCCGGCGACTGGGCCTGGACCACACGCTCGAACTCGCGGAACGGGTCCAGCGTGTTCGGCGCCGCGGCGGGGGCCGGCGCTGGTGCCGGGGCCGCCGCCACCGCAG
>JBASTF010000265.1:0-2007 GCA_049274755.1 Rubrivivax sp.
ACAGCGCGCTGCTGCACCGGCTCTGCGACGACGGCGAACTGGCCGAGATCGCAGCACGGCTGGAAGCGGCCGTCGAGCCCTCGGTGCGCTCCGGGCTGCAGACCTGGATGGTGCGGGCGCTGAACCCGCAGGAAAGCAGCCAGCTGGGCCTGGCGCCGGGCGACGGCCTCAGGGCAGGGACACCAGGGTCTTGAAGCCGCCCCAGAACATGCGCTTGGCGTCGAAGGGGTGGTTGTCGGGGTCCATCATCGACGCCAGCCGCGGGTCGGCCATCACGGCCTTGTTGATGCGGTCGCGGTCGCGGCGCGACTTGTAGAGGATGTACGAGAACACCACGGTCTCGCCGTCTTCCTGCTTCACCGATTGCGGGAACGAGGTCCACTTGCCGGGCTTGACGTCGTCGGCGATGCACTCGTGCACCGCCAGCGCGCCGTGCTCCAGCCAGATCTTGGCGGCCTTGCGCGCCAGCTTGCGGTAGTCGGCCACACGGTCCAGCGGCACCGGCAGCACAAATCCGTCGACATACGGGGCGGCCATCGTTCAGGCCTCGCCGTTGATCATCCAGGACACGCCGAAACGGTCCTTCACCATGCCGAAGGCCGGTGACCAGAAGGTCTTCTCCAGCGGCATCTGCACCTCGCCGCCTGCTGCCAGTGCATCGAACCAGCGCTTCGCAGCGGCCAGGTCGGTGCTGGCCAGCGACAGCGTGACGCCGCGGAACTCGGCCTTGCCGCTGCAGGGGCCGTCGGACAGCATCAGCCGCGTCTGGCCGATGCGCAGCGAGGCGTGCATGACCTTGTTGTCGGTGCCTGGCGGCACCATGCCGGGCGGGGGTGGTTCGGGGCTGTCCTTCATCCGCATCAGCATCTCGACTTCGGCGCCCAGCGCCTGGCGGTAGAAGTCGATCGCCTCTTCGGCGCAGCCGTCCATGTTCAGATAGGGTTCGATGCGCATGGGGTGTGCTCTCCATCGGTGGGTTGCAGGGGCTTGTGCTGCACGACGGGCCGGCCGCGCCGCCTTCGACAGCGGCAGGGCTGCCCAATGTAATCAAATGAAACTGCACGACCCTGGTGCTAAGCTGGCCGGCCAGCCAACACCAAGAAGGGGACACCATGCCAGGACTGCTGCCCGACGTCGACCCCGACGGCCTGCTCGAATACTCGGTGGTCTACACCGACCGCGCGCTGAACCACATGTCGCGGCGTTTTCAGCAGGTGATGCGCGACATCTCCGGCACGCTGAAGGAGGTCTACCAGGCCCGTTCGGCGGTGGTCGTTCCCGGCAGCGGCAGCTTCGGCATGGAGTCGGTGGCGCGCCAGTTTGCGCAGGACAAGAAGCTGCTGGTCATCCGCAACGGCTGGTTCAGTTACCGCTGGAGCCAGATCTTCGAGATGGGCCGCATCCCGGCGGTGCAACTGGTGATGAAGGCGCGCCCGGTGGCAGCCGGCCGCCAGGCGGCCTACGCGCCGGCGCCGCTGGACGAAGTGGTGGCGACGATCCGCGCCGAACAGCCGGCCCTGGTGTTTGCGCCGCATGTCGAAACGGCCGCCGGCATGATCCTGCCCGACCCCTACCTGCGGGCCGTGGCCGATGCCGTGCACGAAGCAGGCGGCCTGTTCGTGCTGGACTGCATCGCCTCGGGCGCGATGTGGGTGGACATGGTGGCCACCGGCGTCGACATCCTCGTCAGCGCGCCGCAGAAGGGCTGGAGCGGTTCGCCCTGCTGCGCCTTCGTGATGCTCAGCGAACGTGCGCGCGCCGCCATCGACGGCACGACGAGCAGCAGCTTCGCGATGGACCTGAAGAAGTGGCTGCAGATCATGGAGACCTACGAAGGCGGCGGCCATGCCTACCACGCGACGCTGCCGACCGATGCGCTGGCCAGGACACGCGACGTGATGCTGGAAAGCCGCGCCTACGGCTTCGAGAAACTGCGTGCCGAGCAGGCCGAGCTCGGCCGCCGCGTGCGTGCGCTGATGGCCGCGCGTGGCCTGCGCAGCGTGGCTG
>JBASTF010000266.1:0-5812 GCA_049274755.1 Rubrivivax sp.
GCGGCGCATGCAGTGCGGTCTCGGCTGCCGACGGCGGCACGCCGAAACGTTCCACATGCACCTGCTGCGGCGCCAGCCCGCTGGCCAGCAGCGCAGCCTCGACCTCGTCGTTCATCGCATGCGGGCCGCAGACGAAGGCCTGGTCCACGGCTCCGGCCAGGCGCAGCACCTGGCCGATCTTCTGGGCGTCGATGCGGCCGGCCTGCAGCGGCAGGTCGACCTGTTCCCGCGAAAACACCGGGTGCACGGCCAGGCGTGTCAGATGCCGGTTCTTCAGGTCCTCGATCTCTTCCTTGAACATCGTCGAGGCCGCGCTGCGGTTGCCGTACAGCAGCGTGCAACGGGTGTTGGCGTCGCGGCCGAGCTGGGTCTTCAGCAGCGACAGCACCGGCGTGATGCCGCTGCCGCCGGCGACCAGCAGCACATGCCGCGGCTGCTTCGCCAGCGCCGCACCGAAGCGGCCCTGTGGCGGCAGCACCTCCAGCGTGTCGCCGGGCTGCAGGGCCCCGTGCACCCAGCCCGAGAAGGCGCCACCAGGCACATGGCGGATGCCGACACGCAGGCCCTCGCCCGGCGCAGCGCAGATCGAGTACGAGCGCCGCAGCTCGCCGTGTTTCAGCGTCAGGTACTGGCCGGGCTCGAAGGCAAAGCTGTCGCGCAGGGCCGGCGGCACCGCGAAGCCGACGACCACGGCGTCGTCGGTCTCGTGCTGCAGCGCCTGCACGGTCAGGCTGTGGAAGTGCAACCCGGTCATAGCGGCTTGAAGTGCTCGAAGGGTTCGCGGCAGGCGCGGCAGCGGTACAGCGCCTTGCAGGCCGTCGAGCCGAAGGCCGACAGGCGCTCGGTGTCGCCACTGGCGCAGCGTGGGCACACGATGTTGCGCGGCCGGATGCTGATGGTCTGTGCTGCGCCCGGTGGTGCGATGCCGTAGTCGCGCAGCTTGCTGCGGCCGGCCTCGCTGATCCAGTCGGTGGTCCAGGCCGGTGCCAGCCGGTGGCGCACCGTCACCTCGCTGCAGCCGGCGGCGGCGAAGGCCGCGTGCACGCTGTCCGCGATGACCTCGGTGGCCGGGCAGCCGCTGTAGGTGGGCGTCAGCACCACCTCGATGGTGTCACCCTGCGCCAGCACCTCGCGCACGATGCCCAGGTCGCGCAGCGACAGCACGGGGATCTCGGGGTCGGGCACGGTGTCGAGCACGGCCCAGGCCTGTTCGACGTTCACCAGCGACCCCCGGGGTGCGTGCGCTGCAGCACCTGCATTTCGGCCAGCAAGAAGCCCATGTGTTCGCTGTGGCAGCCCAGCGTGCCGGTGCTGACGAAGCCTGTGTCGGGCGGCTGCGGCAGCCGGGCCGCCAGCAGCGTCTGCGCCACGGCTTGCTGCCAGTCGGCCTGCAGGCTGTGCCGTGCAGGGCCCCAGCCCGCGGCCAAGGCGGCGGCATCGACGGCATCGTCGGCGAACATCTCGTGCGTGAACGGCCACAGCCGCTCCAGCGCTGCCCGCATGCGGCGCGCCGATTCGTCGGTGCCGTCGCCCAGGCGCTGCACCCAGTCGCCAGCGTGCTGCTGGTGGTAACGCGCTTCTTTCACGGCCTTGCCGGCGATGGCGGCCAGTCCGGCATCGCTGGAGTTTTCCAGCCGCTGCCACAGCAGCCGCAGCCAGCTGGCGAGCAGGAAGTTGCGCAGCACCGTGTCGGCGAAGTCGGTGCCCGGTGCATGGGCGCCGCCGCGGCGGCCGGGCTGTTCGACGAGGCCGAGGTTGAAGAACTGCGCTTCGTCGCGCAGGAAGGCCAGCTGGTCTTCGTCGAAGGCATTGCCGTCCAGGCGGCCGGCATGGGTGAGCAGGCTGCGCGCCTGGCCCAACAGGTCCAGCGCCATGTTGGACAGCGCGATGTCCTCTTCCAGCACCGGGCCGTGGCCGCTCCACTCGGCCAGGCGCTGGGCGTGGATCAGGCAGGTGTCGGCGATGCGCAGGATGTACTGCACACGCGGCGTGGCCTTGAGCGCGATCGAACTGGCCATCACATGTGGTTGACCGACTCGGGCAACGTGTAGAAGGTCGGGTGCCGGTAGACCTTGTCTTCCATCGGATCGAACAGCATGGCCTTGTCGCCGGGGTCGCTGGCGTGGATGTCGCTGCTGCGCACCACCCAGACGCTGCTGCCTTCCTGGCGCCGCGTGTAGACCTCGCGCGCCAGCTGCACGGCCATCGCCGCGTCGGCGGCATGCAGGCTGCCGCAGTGTTTGTGGTCCAGGCCGGCCTTGGGCCGCACGAACACTTCCCACAACGGCCACTCCGCGTTCATGCTGCCTTCTCCTTCGCCGCCTGCTTGTCTGCATGCGCCAGCGCCGCCTCGCGCACCCAGGCGCCGTCGTCCCAGGCCTTCACACGCGCAGCCAGGCGTTCGCGGTTGCAGGGGCCGTGGCCGCCGACGACGCGCCAGAACTCGGCCCAGTCGATGGCGCCGAAGTCCCAATGCCCACGCTCTTCGTTCCAGCGCAGTTCGGGGTCGGGCAGCGTCACCCCCAGCACCCCGGCCTGCTCGACGCAGGCGTCGACGAACTTCTGCCGCAGCGTGTCGTTGGACAGCCGCTTGATGCCCCAGCGTGCGCTCTGCGCCGTGTTCGGGCTCTCGGCATCGGGTGGGCCGAACATCATCAGGCTGGGCCACCACCAGCGGTTCACCGCGTCCTGCACCATGGCCCGCTGGGCCTCGGTGCCGTCCTTCATCATCACCAGCAGGCTGTCGAAGCCCTGGCGCTGGTGGAAACTCTCTTCGCGGCAGATGCGCACCATCGCGCGGGCATAGGGTGCGTAGCTGCAGCGTGTCAGCGGCACCTGGTTCATGATGGCCGCGCCGTCGACCAGCCAGCCGATGGTGCCGATGTCGGCCCAGCTCAGCGTCGGGTAGTTGAAAATGCTGCTGTACTTGGCCCGGCCGCTGTGCAGGGCCTCGAACATCTGGTCGCGGCTGGTGCCCAGCGTCTCGGCGGCGGCATAGAGGTACAGGCCGTGGCCGCCTTCGTCCTGCACCTTGGCCAGCAGGATGGCCTTGCGCTTCAGCGTCGGCGCGCGTGTCAGCCAGTTGCCTTCGGGCAGCATGCCGACGATCTCGGAATGTGCGTGCTGGCTGATCTGCCGCACCAGGGTCTTGCGGTAGTGTTCGGGCATCCAGTCCTTGGCCTCGATGAAAGTGCCGTCGTCGATGCGGGCGTCGAAACGCGCCTCGAGCGCCGCCTCTTCGGCCGAACGCAGGGCCTTGCGCTCTTCCTTCGGTGCCGTGTCCATCGCCTGCGTGTACATCGCTTCTGCTCCTAGGCCTTGGGGCGTTTGTCGACCACACGCCTGGCCTTGCCAACCAAGGTGCGTTCGATGCTGTCGGGCAGGCCGACGTCGACCGCGGCGCTGACACCCACCAGCGTCTTGATGCGCTGCTGCAGTTCACGCGCCATCGCATCGCGGTCGGCGTTGTGGTGTTCGGGCACGACCTCGCAGCGCACCAGCACCTCGTCGAGCAAGGCCTCGCGTGTGACCACCAGCTGGTACTGGCCCGAGAGCCGCCCGTCCTGCAGCACCAGTTCCTCGACCTGGGTCGGGAACAGGTTGACGCCGCGGATGATCAGCATGTCGTCGCTGCGGCCGACGATCTTGCCCATGCGCCGCATGCTGCGTGCCGTCGGCGGCAGCAGCCGCGTGAGGTCGCGCGTGCGGTAGCGGATGACGGGCAGCGCTTCCTTCGTCAGCGTCGTGAACACCAGCTCACCTTCGCTGCCGCCCTTGAATTCGTCGTAGGGCAGCACGGCGCCGGTCTCGGGGTCGATGATCTCGGGATAGAAATGGTCTTCCCAGATCACCGGTCCGTCCTTGGCCTCGATGCATTCGCTGGCCACGCCCGGCCCCATCACTTCGCTGAGGCCGTAGATGTCGACGGCGTCGATGCCGGCGCTGTGTTCGATGTCGCGTCGCATCGCCTCGGTCCAGGGTTCGGCGCCGAAGATGCCGACGCTGACGCTCATCGCACGCGGGTCCTTGCCCTGGCGGCGGAACTCCTCGACGATGACCTGCATGTAGCTCGGCGTCACCATGATGATGTCGGGCCGGAAGTCCTCGATCAGCTGCACCTGCTTCTCGGTCTGGCCACCGCTCATCGGCACCACGGTGCAGCCCAGCTTCTCGGCGCCGTAGTGCGCGCCCAGGCCGCCGGTGAACAGGCCGTAGCCATAGGCCACGTGCACGATGTCGCCGCGCCGGCCGCCGCTGGCGCGGATGCTGCGGGCCACCAGGTCGGCCCAGCGGCTGATGTCGCCCTGCGTGTAGCCCACCACGGTGGGCTTGCCGGTGGTGCCCGACGAGGCATGCACACGCACCACCTGCTCGCGCGGCACGGCAAACATGCCGAAGGGGTAGTTCGCACGCAGGTCGGCCTTGCTGGTGAACGGGAACTTCGCCAGGTCGGCCAGGCTCTTGCAGTCCGACGGGTGCACACCCTTGGCGTCGAAGGCCTGGCGGTAGTGCGCCACGTTGTCGTAGGCATGCTGCAGCGTCCAGCGCAGGCGCTGCAGCTGCAGGGCCTGCAGTTCGTCGCGGCTGGCGGTCTCGATGGGCTCCAGTTCGCCCGGCACCGGCTGTTTCACAGGCATCTCAGCGCTCCTGCGTGTGTTTGCCCATCGGTAAACCTTCCACCAGCGGCCGGCCCTTCATCGTGTAGGCACGGCCGCGGAAGGCGGCCACCGTCTCGCCGCGCTGGTTGCTGACGACGACGTCGTAGACCGCCGTGCGGCCGGCCTTGCTGAGTTCCCGCGCCACCGCGGTGAGGCGGTCGCCCAGGTGGGCCGGCGCCACGAGGTTGACGTCGAAGCCCGAAGCCACGGTGATCTCGTTGTACGAGTTGCAGGCGAAGGCGAAGGCGCTGTCGGCCAGCGTCGTCACCAGGCCGCCATGGCAGATGTCGTGGCCGTTCAGCATGTCGTCGCGCACCGTCATTGCCGTTGTCGCCGTGCCGGGGCCGATGGCCAGCACCTGCATGCCGAGCAGCCTGGACGCGCGGTCGTCCTGCCACATCGCGTCGCGAGTGGCTTCGGCGATGGTCTGGGCGTCCATCTCAGTACCGCCCGGCCGTTCCGAAGGGACTGAGCGCCCCCTCGGGGGGCAGCGAACGCAGTGAGCGTGGGGGTTTCACTTCAACGGTCCTTGAACTGCGGCGGCCGCTTCGCGAAGAAGGCGGCCACACCTTCGGCGAAGTCGTGGCTGCGGCCGAGTTCGCGCTGCGTGCCGGCCTCCAGCGTGAGGGCGTCGGCGAAGTCCATCGGCGCTGCCGCGTCGATGGCGCGGCGGGTTTCGGCCAGGGCCTTGCTGGGCATGGCCGCCAGGCGGTTGGCCAGGGCCGCCACCGCGTCGGGCAGTTGCGTGTCGTCGACGGCCCTCCAGATCAGGCCCATGCGTTCGGCCTCTTCGGCGGCCAGCTTGTCGCCGCTCATCGCCAGGCCCAGCGCGCGGGCACGGCCCACCAGGCGCGGCAGCAGCCAGGTGCCGCCGCAATCGGGCACCAGGCCGATCTTGCTGAAGGCCTGGATGAAGCTGGCGCTCCTGGCCGCGACGACGAAGTCGCAGCACAGCGCGAAGTTGGCGCCGGCGCCGGCGGCCACGCCGTTGACGGCCGCGATCACCGGCACCGGCATCGTGCGCACCCGCGTCGCCAGCGGCCGGTAGTAGCGCTCGATGACGGCGCCGACATCGGCGTTGTTCGCCATCTCGGGGTCGCCCAGGTCCTGGCCGGCGCAGAAGCCGCGCCCGGCCCCGGTGATGACGACGCAGC
>JBASTF010000267.1:0-2606 GCA_049274755.1 Rubrivivax sp.
CGGCAGCACGGCACGCAGGCTGGGCCACAGCGGCACCAGGTTCTGCGCCTGCAGCGCCACACGGTAGTCGGCAGGCAGGTCTTCGAGGCGACCGAGTTCGTTCATCACATGTCTCCGGTGTTGTTCCAGCAAACGCCGCGGGACCGGCTTTGCCGGGCCGCTGGGGTTGCCCCCTGGAGGGGGAGCGGCGCAGCCGCTTCGGGGGTGGGTCAAGTCGCCAGGCAGTTCTGCGCCGTCCAGCCGTACAACCATTCCATCGCGTCGTAGAAGCGCTCGGGTGTGCGGCCGGTCCACAAGTCGTTGCGCACCAGGCGCTCCACGCCCTTGGCGTGGAAGATGCGCCCCATCTCGCGCGCCGACAGCACGATGCGTGCGGTGCGTGCCACCCGGCTCTTCTGGTACAGCGCAAAGGCTTTCACGAAGTTGTTGTCGTGCACACGCAGCGCCTCGCCCAGCGTCACCGCGTCTTCCATCGCCATGCAGGCGCCCTGGGCCAGGTATTGCAGCGTCGGATGGGCGGCGTCGCCGAGCAGCGAGACGAGCCCGTAGTTCCATTGTGCAATCGGCTCGCGGTCGGCCGTGGCCCAGCGTTTCCAGTCTTTCGGCAGGTCGATCAGCTGGCGCGCCTTCGGGCAGATGCCGTCGAAGTAGCTCTGCACCTCGTCGCGGCTGCCTTCGCGCACGCTCCATTCTTCCTTCTCGCGGCTGTGGAAGGTGACGACGACGTTGTACTGCTCGCCGCCGCGCAGCGGGTAGTGCACGAGGTGGCAGTTCGGGCCGACCCAGATGCTGGCTGCGTTCCACTGCAGGTCTTGCGGGAAGTCGCGGCGGTCGACGACAGCGCGGTAGACCACATGGCCCGAGACCCGCGCCTCGTCGCCGACGAACTGCCGCCGCACCGCCGACTTCACACCGTCGGCGCCGATCAGCGCCAGGCCGCGGTGCTGGCCGCCGCGGGCGTCGAAAACGGTGACGGCGTGCTCGTCCTGCTCGATGCGCTGCACCTGGGTGGAGGTGGCGACCTCGATGCGGTCGGTGGCCATCGCACCTTCGAGCAAGGAGCCATGCACGTCGGCACGGTGGATCACCGCATAGGGGTTGCCGAAACGCGCGCGGAACGCAGCGCCGGTGGGAATGCGGCCGACCAGGGTTTCGTCCAGCGCGTCGTGCATCACCAACTCGTCGGTGTAGACGGCGCGGCTGCGTGCGATGGGGCCGATGCCCAGTGCGTCGAAGGCCGCAAAGGCGTTGGGGCCGAGCTGGATGCCGGCACCGATCTCACCCAGCCGGGCCGCCTGCTCCAGCACCTTGACCGCAAAGCCCCGGCGCACCAGGGCCAGCGCGGCGGCGATGCCGCCGATGCCGCCGCCGGCCACCAGCACCGGCAGGGCCTTGTGCGCTGTGCTTGTCGCCGCTCTCGTCATCGCTGCCTCCGTCGCTTGTTGATCTGGCGCAATGATGGGCGGCAGCCACTATTGCGTCAAAGCGAAATGACGAATACTCCGCATCGCATTTTGATATAGAGCAAGCCCATGGCCAAACTCGATCTGGACTGGCTCGGCGTCTTCGTCGAGGTCTACCGCACACAGAGCGTGTCACGCGCCGCCGAGCGCCTGGGCATCGCGCAGGCCAGCGCCAGCATCGCGCTGGCCAAGCTGCGCCGCCACTTCGGCGATGCCTTGTTCAGCCGCACCTCGCAAGGCATGGCGCCGACCCCACGGGCCCAGGCCCTGTACCCCGAGCTGCAGGACGTGCTGCTGCGCCTGGCCAGGGCCCGCGGCGCGCCGGCGCTGTTTGTGCCCGGCGAAGCCCGGCGCGAGTTCCGCATCGGCATGACCGACATCAGCGAGATCGTGCTGCTGCCGCGGCTGGTGAACCACTTGCAGCAGGTGGCGCCGGGCATCGTGCTGGAGGCCGAGCCCATTGCGCCGGGCAGCCGGCGGCAGCTGGAGTCCGGCGACGTCGACCTGGCCGTGGGCTTCACGCCCGACCTGGAGGCCGGTTTCTACCAACAGGCGCTGTTTGCGCAGAACTTCGTCGTGCTGGCCGCCACCGGCCACCCGCGGGTGCAGGGCAGGCTGAACAAGCGCAGCTTCGCGGCCGAGGGCCAGGTGGTGGTCAGCGCCAGCGGCACCGGCCATGCCATCGTCGACAAGGTGCTGGCCCAACACGGCATCCAGCGCCGCGCGGTGCTGCGTGTGCCCAGTTTCCTGGGCGTGGCACGCATCGTCGCGCAGACCGAGCTGCTGGTCGTCGTGCCGCGGCTGCTGGGCCAGGCGCTGGCGGCGCAGGAACAGGTGCAGCAGCTGGAACCGCCAGTGGCCTTGCCGGCCTACAAGGTGAAGCAGCACTGGCACGAACGCTTCAACGCCGACGCCGGCAACGTCTGGCTGCGGCGCACGCTGGCCAGCCTGTTCACGGCGGCCGCAACCGCCCCCTGAACATCAACCTCAGCCGTCGCGGCCGTCTGCCCGCGTCTGCAGCAGCCAGGGCGTGTAGACCACCAGGTACAGCAGCAGGGCCGCAGACCAGGCGGCACCGGCTGCCAGCAGGGCGGCGCTGGACCAGGCCGGCGCCAGCAGCGGCAGCAGCACCCGCAGCAGCGC
>JBASTF010000268.1:0-2075 GCA_049274755.1 Rubrivivax sp.
GCGCTGGCACCCGAGGACACCTGGGACTGGATGGCGATCACCGCCTGCACCAGGGCCACTGGTGCAATGCCCCAGCCGATGCGCCAGCCCGTCATCGCCCAGGTTTTCGACACACCGTTGACCAGCAGCGTGCGCTCGCGCAGGTCGGGTGCGATCTGCAGCCAATGCACAGGGCGTTCGGCACTGAAGCGGATCTGGTCGTAGATCTCGTCCAGCAGCACCCACAGCTGCGGATGGCGGCGCAGCACGGCGGCCAGCGCCACCAGCTCGTCGGCGCTGTAGACCGCACCCGTGGGGTTGTTCGGCGTGTTCAGCACCAGCCAGCGGCTGCGTGGTGTGATTGCGGCTTCCAGCTGCGCCGGCGTCAGCTTGAAGCGTTGGTCTTCGCCGCAGGGCAGCAGCACCGGCGTGCCGTCGTTGACCCGCACGATGTCGGGGAACGACGGCCAGAACGGCGTCGGCAGCAGCACCTCGTCGCCGGGGTCCAGCGTTGCTGCCAGCGCTTCGTAGATGACCTGCTTGCCGCCGTTGGCGACGAACACCTCGGCTGGCGTCACGGCGATGCCGTGTTCGCGCTGCAGCTGCGTGGCCACGGCCTGGCGCAGCGCCGCGGTGCCGGCGGTGGCGGTGTATTTCGTGGCACCGCGCGCCAGCGCTTCGGCGGCGGCCTGCTTGATGAAGTCCGGCGTGTCGAACTCGGGTTCGCCGGCGGTCAGGGCCACGATGTCGCGGCCCTGGGCCGCGAGGGTCGCGGCATGCTGGCTGGCAGCGGCAATGGGGGACAGGCGCACACGCTGCGCGCGCTGGGAGAGATGCAAAGTCATCGTGAAGAGGTCTCCGGCGCGGTGCGCAGCACCTTGCCCGGGTTCAGCAGGCCCAGCGGGTCGAAGGCCTGTTTCAGGCGCTGCATCAGCGCCAGCTCGACGGCGCTCTTGTAGCGGGGCAGCAGGTCGCGCTTGCTCTGGCCGATGCCGTGTTCGGCGCTGATCGAGCCGCCATGGGCATGCACGCTGTCGTGCACAAGTTCGTGGATCGCGTCTTCGACGGCCAACAGCGTCGCTGGTGTGCCGGCCAGGGCGTGCGAGACGTTGTAGTGCAGGTTGCCGTCGCCCAGGTGGCCGAAGGCCACCGGCCGCACACCGGGAAAGTGGCGTTGCAGCGCATCGGCGGTGGCGGCGAGGAAGTCGGGGATGCGCGAGATCGGCACCGAGATGTCGTGTTTGATGTTGCCGCCGTCGCGGCGCTGCGCTTCACCCAGCGCCTGATCGCGCAGCCGCCACAGCGACTGGCTTTGCGCCAGGCTTTCAGCAATCGCCGCGTCGCTGACCAGCCCGTCATCCAGGGCCTGGCCGACCACCGCTTCGAAACGCGCTCGCGCATGGGCTTCGCCTTCGTTGTCCGAGAGCTCGATCAAGGCCATCCAGGCATGGGCCTGCGGGTCCAGCGGGATGGCCTGTTCCGGCACGTGCTGCGCCACCAGGCCGAGTGCGGTGTCGGAGAGGATCTCGAAAGCCGTCAGCGCGGCACCGAAGCCGGCGCGGGCGCGCGAGAGAAAGGCCACGGCATCGTGGATGCAGGCAAAACCCAGCAGCGCCGTCTGCTGCACCGCCGGCAACGGGTAGAGCTTCAGCGTCGCCGCTGTGATGATGCCCAGCGTGCCTTCGCTGCCGATGAAGAGGTCGCGCAGCGCATAACCGGTGTTGTCCTTGCGCAGGCCGCGCAGCCCGTCCCAGACCTCGCCGTCGGCGGTGACGACCTCCAGCCCCAGCGCCAGCTCGCGGCTGTTGCCGTAGCGCAGCACCTGCGTGCCGCCGGCATTGCTGGCCAGGTTGCCGCCGACGGTGCAGCTGCCTTCCGAACCCAGGCTCAGCGGGTACAGCCGGCCGGCCTCGTGTGCCGCCTGCTGCAGCGTCGCCAGCACGACGCCGGCTTCGGCAACGACGCTGTCGTTGTCGGTGTCGAGGCTGCGGATGCGGTTCAGCCGCAGTGTCGACAGCAGCAGCGCACGGCCGCTGGCGTCCGGCGTGGCGCCGCCCACCAACCCGGTGTTGCCGCCCTGCGGCACGATGGAGACG
>JBASTF010000269.1:0-5365 GCA_049274755.1 Rubrivivax sp.
GCGCGCAGGGCCGGCCAGCGCCACAGCGCAATCGGCAGCGCCACGGCGCCGGAGAACAGGAAACGCAGGAAGGCGATGTCGAAGGGCGTCAGCGTGTGGCGGGCGCTGGAGCGCGCCACGAGGATGAACGAGGTCCAGATCGCCAGCACCGTCAGCGCACAGGCCACGCCGATCCACAGCGCACGCCGCGACCGCGGCGGGATGGGCTGGTCAGGCATGCAGCGAGTTTAGCCGTGCCATCATCGCCGCATGCCCGTGTTCCGCCATGCCCTTGCCGCCCTGGTGCTGGCCGGTCCGCTGCTGGCCGGCGCATCGTCGCTGCCGCCCGATGTCGAACTGGCGCTGCAGCGGGCCCGTGTGCCCGACGAAGCGCTGTCCATCGTCGTGCGCGAACTGGGCAGCCCACGCACCGCGATCTCGGCGATGGCCGACAAGCCGGTGAACCCGGCCTCGCTGACCAAGCTGCTGACGACGCTGGCGGCGCTGGACCGCCTGGGCCCGGCCTGGACCTGGAGCACACCGGTCTGGCTGCAAGGCCCGATCGTCGACGGCGTGCTCGACGGCGCGCTGGTGGTGAAGGGCACGGGCGACCCCAAGCTCGTCGTCGAACGCATCTGGCTGCTGCTGCGGCGGGTGCAGCAGATGGGTGTGCGCGAGATCCGCGGCGACATCGTGCTCGACGGCAGCGCCTTCAACATCCCCGACGGCAGCGCTGCCGACTTCGACGGCGAGTTCACGCGGCCCTACAACGTGCGCCCGGCAGCCCTGCTGCTGAACGTGAAGACGGTGACCTACAGCTTCGTGCCCGACCCCGCGGCCGGCGTGGCCCGGGTGCTGGCCGAACCGGCACTGGCCGGCATCACGGTGGACCGCACGGTGCCGCTCACCGGTGGTGGCTGCGACGACTGGCGCGCCGCACTGAAACCCGCCTTCGTCGGCGAACGGGTGCGCTTCGCCGGCAGCTACGCACTGGCCTGCGGCGAGCAGCAATGGCCGGTGGCCGACCCGCAGCCGGCCACCTACAACACACGGCTGATCGAGGCCTTGTGGAAGGAGATGGGCGGGCGGCTGGGCGGCAGCGTGCGCGAGGGCGCGGCGCCCGAGGCCGGCAAACCCAGCTTCGAGCTGCGTTCGCCGCCGCTGGCGGAGATCGTGCGCGACATCAACAAGTTCAGCAACAACGTGATGGCGCAGCAGCTGTTCTACACGCTGGACCTGCAGCGCCACCCGGCCCAGCCCGCCACCACCTGGGGCGCGCGCGAAACGCTGCGGCGCTGGCTGAACGACAAACTCGGCGAGCTGCCGCCCGACCTGGTCATCGACAACGGCTCGGGGCTGTCGCGCGACACGCGCATCAGCGCCGGCGTGCTGGCGCGCCTGCTGACCCTGGCCTTCGACAGCCCGGTGATGCCCGAGCTGATGGCCTCGCTGCCCATCGCCGGTGTCGACGGCACCTTGCGGCGGGCGCGCGCCACACCGGGCCGCGCCCATCTGAAAACCGGCTCGCTGCGCGACGTGGCGGCGCTGGCCGGTTATGTGATCTCCGACAGCGGCCGGCGCTACGTGCTGGTTGCCGTGCTTCAACACAACAACGCCAACGCCGCGCGCCCAGCCCTGGACGCGTTGGTGCAATGGGTGATGCGCGACGCACCGCCCCAGTGACCACCGAGCTCCCGCCATGACCCTGCCCGACACGATCGGCTACCTCGCCGCAGCGCTGACCACTTCGTCCTTCCTGCCGCAGGCGCTGCTGACGCTGCGCACACGCAACGTCAGCGGCATCTCGCTGGGCATGTACAGCGCCTTCACGCTGGGCGTGGCGCTGTGGCTGGCCTACGGCATCGCCATCGGCGAGTGGCCCATCGTCATCGCCAACGCCTTCACGCTGGCGCTGGCGGCGACCATCCTCGCCGTGAAGATCAGCGTCGAGCGCGAGCAGCGCCGGCGCAAGCCCTAGCGTTCAGCGTTCAGAAGCGGTAGGACAGGCCGGCGGAGTAGACGACGGGACGGAAGTCGATCGTCGTCTGCAGCACCGTGGCGCCGGTGGCGACGAGATCGCTCTTCACCTTCACCGCGGCAATGCTGGTGAACACGCCCCACTGCTTGTCGATGCGGTAGCTGATGCCGGCCTGCACCGCCGGGCCCCAGGAGTCGCTGAGCTTCACGTCCCAGCCATAGGGCGTGCTGATGTCGGTGAACTTCGTGTAGTTGATGCCGGCGCCGACATAGGGCCGCCAGGTGTCGCCGTCGTTGCCGAAGTGGTAGTTCACCAGCAGCGTGGGCGCGACGTTGCGCGCTTCCAGCACCTCGCCCAGGAAGGCGACGCTGCCGGTGGCGGTGGCCTTGATCTTCGGCGGCACGCCCAGCACCAGTTCGATGCCGATGTTCGGCGCCACCAGGCGCTCGTAGACGAAGATCAGCGTCGTCGCGTCGCCGACCTCGGCATCGGCACCGGCCGGCAGGCCGACACCGCTGATGCCGTTGGTCTTGGAATTTGCATCGTAGCGGGTGATGCCGAGCTTGAACGTCGAGTCCTGGGCCACCGCGGCGCCGGCCGCGCCGGCCGCCGCCAGCCCCAGCACGAGGGCGCGCATCGTCGTGTTCATCGTGTTGTCTCCTTGTGATCGGTGCTGCGCGCTCAGATCCAGCCGAAGGCCTTCAGCTGCAGGGTGACGTAGTCGCTGATGATCTTGTGGCCGCCGGTCGTGGGGTGCACGCTGTCGGCGAATTGCCAGGTGTTGACGTCGGCGCCGGTGCGCAGGCCGTTGTAGGGCATGCCGGGCGTGGCGTTGCAGAACAGCGAGGACCCGTCGGTGACGGCACCGCCGGTGATGGCGCTGATCTTGGCTGCGTCGCAGGTGGGCACGGTGTTGTTCACCAGGCCGTACTTGCCGGGGTTGGCGTAGACGTCCTTGCCCGGCGTGTTCTGGTCGACGATCTGCACCGCCACGTCGGTGAGGCCCTCACGCAGCCAGAGGTTGAAGGTGTCGACCAGGCCGCTGAGCACCGGGCGCGCGCTGGCCGGCAGCGAGCCGCCCAGCGGCGTCAGCGACGAGTCGGGCAGGTTGAACACCGCCACGTACCTGCCGCCCTTGGCCAGGATCTGCTGCTTCACCAGCACCGTCAGTTCGGTGGCCGCGGCCTTCAGCGCGTACTGCGCCGTGGTCTGGGCGCTGAACAGGCGGCGGTTGCCTTCTTCGGCCGAGATCTTGCCGGTGGCGACATCGGTCTGGATCTGCGTGGCCGCGGCACTGAAGGTGCTGAACTGCACGAAGACATCGTTGTTGCCGGCCCAGACCAGGATCAGGTCCGTGGCCTTGAAGCTGGTGAAACGTGCCAGGTGGTTGGCAATCTGCGTCACCACCGGCACCGTCAACGCGCCACCGGTCTTGCCGATGCCGTTGGGGTCCGTCACACGCGAACCACCCTGGCCGTAGCCGGTGCAGGTGCCGGCCAGCACCGGGTTGGCCGCGGCCGGGCACTTCGCCGAACTGCCGGCGAAACCAACCTCGGCCGGCGTGACGATGAGGCCCAGCGTGACCGCCAGGTTCTCCACCCAGACGGTGCCGGCCGTGCCATTGTTGGTGCTGAACTTGCCGCCGAAGTACGGCGCCTGGCCGTTGCCGGTGAGCGAGGTGGCAGGCGTGTAGGTGCCCAGGTCGCTGAGGCTGTCGCCGAAAGTCACGAGGGCCGTGAACGAGCCCTTGGTGGTCGGTGCGCCGGAGGTGCTGCCGCTGCCGGCCACCTTGGCGTCGTCGCCACCGCCGCAGGCCGCGAGCAGCAGCGCGCCGAGCGCCGCTGCGATCCAGGTGCGCATGGGGGTCTTCATGCTGTCTCCACTGTTGTCGGTCCGTCGGGCGGACGGAATCGAACGCCCGTTCGTTTTTGTCGACGCGACTATAGGAGCAGCCCGCAACAGCGCCGCCCGGGGTTAACCCCGGCGGCCTGCGGCGTGGTGGTGCCGGCGTTGAGGCCGGCGTCCGTCAGAACGGGTTGCGGCGCGCGCGGTTGATGGCCAGCGAACCGATCTGCGCCTGGCCGCCATAGGCCAACCGCAGGTCGTCGGCCCACAGCCAGCCGCCGGCCGAGCCGTTTTCGACCAGGGTCTGGTCGTTGCACTCCGGCAGCGGCGCGGTTTCCAGGCACACGGCCGTGGACGCGTTGCTGAGGCCGTAACTGCCGGGCGACTTCGACATCGCCTGCACGCTCAGGTCGGCCTGCACCAGACCGACAAAACGCCCGTCGAGCAGGATGTTGACGCCCAGCTGCTCGTTGAAGGCCGCCGTCAGGCGCGACAGCAGGTCGGCGCGGTTGATGTCGCTGAACTCCAGCCGCTGCTTCAGGGCATAGGGCGACAAGCCCATGTCGGGCACCGTGGAGATGATGACCTTGGCGCCGTAGTCGACGATGCGGTTGGCCTGCAGCGCCAGCGCCTTGCCACGCCGCCGCACTTCGGCCGCGATGTCGGCTTCGCTGCGGCCCGGGTACTGCTGGTAGAGCTCGACGATGTCGTTGGCACCGGCCAGCAGGGCCACCAGGTCCTTGTCGCGGAAGCCGCCGGCGGCGATCTGCGCGTCGATCTGCACCTGGATGTCCTCGACCCTGGCGCCGGGCTGCGCCCGCATGATGGCCTTGGGCGTTTCCACACGCGCCGGGTTGCATTCGGCGAAGACATAGCCGTACAGCCCGGCCAGCGCCTGCACCCAGTTCGGCTGCGCCTGGCAGTCCAGCGTGTGCACCGTGGTGCCGCTGGCATCGGTGCTGGCCGTGGTGCCGTTGGTGCTGTACTTGCGACCGTCGCTGGTGAGGGCGCTGGTTTCGTCGCCGATGGCGATGACGCGGCCGGCAACGAAGGTTTGGTACTGCGAGGTCCCGCCGCCGCAGGCGACGAGGGCCGCCAGGGTGACTGCGCCTGCCAGCGCGTGGCGCCAACGGCGGGCGGCAATCCTGCTGAAAATCATCTCTGCTCCGAAACGGGACCTCTGTCGCCAGCCTGTTGCGTCCTCAGGCGGCTGCGGCGCGCTGGAGCCGGTCCCGCACACCGTCCCACTCGGAACCCGGCGGCGGCCGCTCGACCCAGATCTGCGATGCACCCGCGGCATCGAACGCGCGCAGCATGGCGAACAACTCATGTGCCACCGCATCGGCGCTGCCCGGCATGCGGCGGTGCTCGACCCCGGCCGAGGCCGGCGGCGAGACCCGTGAATATACCGCGACCCCCTGCAGCCCCTGATTGCCGGCCTGTGTCTGCAGCATTGCTGGCAGTGCCGCCGCGTCCACCAGCACCACCTTGGCCGTCGGCGCGTAGTGCGACTCCAGCGTGCCCGAGGCACGTGGCGACGCCGCGTCGGGCTCCGACAGCGGC
>JBASTF010000270.1:0-5087 GCA_049274755.1 Rubrivivax sp.
GCAGCGCCTTGCGCCCCGGGCGTCGCCTGCTCTGTGCTTCCGAATGTCCCAATCAATGCCTCGCAAGTTGACCGATTCTGCATCGATCAACGCACGTGATATTGATTTGGGATACACCCTCTGAGAAGCTGTGAGCGAACCCAAGATGCCCGCAGCTTGGATTCCCTCACAGCTTCTGAGCCCTCCGGTCTTCACTCGGGAAGCGGTGCGCAGTTCGCCGCCTGCATCGCCCGCGAGCAGAAGCGCAGGAAGGATGTGGTGGTGCGTGCCGGCATCGAGCCGGGTCGAGATGCCGAAATGGTAGCGCTGTCAACGGTCTAGAATAGTGCATGGCCGCCACCGCCGACGACAAGTCCGTCAACCCGCCGCCGCTGCGCCGCAGCCGCCGCGGCAGCGGTGCCGTCACGCTGCACGACATGGCCAAGCTCGCCGGCGTGGCGCCGATCACGGCCTCACGCGCGCTGAACACACCGGGCCAGGTGTCGGAGGAAGTGCGCAAGAAGGTGGCCGACGCGGTGGCCCGCACCGGCTACGTGCCCAACCTGCTGGCCGGCGGGCTGGCGTCCACACGCAGCCGGCTTGTTGCCGCCGTGGTGCCGACCATCGCCGGGCCGGTGTTCCTGGAAACGGTGCAGTCGCTGACCGAAGCCCTGGCCGAACGGGGCTACCAGATGATGCTGGGGCAGGCGGGCTACGCCGGCAACCGCGAAGACGCGCTGCTCGAAGCCATCATCGGCCGCCGGCCCGACGGCATCGTGCTCACCGGCATCATGCATTCGGCCGAGGGCCGCAAGCGCCTGCTGGCCTCGGGCATCCCGGTGGTCGAAACCTGGGACCTGACGCCAACGCCGATCGACATGCTGGTCGGCTTCTCGCATGTGGAGGTCGGCCGCCAGGTCGCCGAGTTCCTGCACAAGCAGGGGCGGCGGCGTTTTGCGATGGTCAGCGGCGACGACGAACGGGCGCTGCGCCGGCTGGACGCCTTCCGCGGCGCGGCACGGGCGCTGGGCCTGGCCGAAGTGCGCGCCGTGACCGTGCCGGCGCCGACGACGCTGAAAAGCGGGCGCGGCGCGTTGGCGCAGCTGTTCGACGCCGATGCAGCGCCGGACGCGGTGTTCTGCAGCTCCGACCTGCTGGCGCTGGGTGTGCTCACCGAGGCCCAGGCCCGTGGCATCGCCGTGCCCGACGCGATGGCGCTGGTGGGTTTCGGCGACCTGGACTTCGCCGCCGACCTGCACCCGGCGCTGAGCTCGGTGCGCATCAATGGCGCGGCCATCGGTCGCCAGGCGGCGCAGTTCATCGTCGACCGCGCCGAAGGCCGGCCGGTGGCTGAGCGCATTGTCGACATCGGCTTTTCGATCGCCGCGCGGCGCAGCACTTGAGCGGGTTTACCCGAAGTCATTCGCCTTGTGATCTGTTTTGGGTAGCGCTACCATTTTGACCATCGACTGGTAGCGCTACCTTCGATCTCCGATCACCTTCAACGCTGCACGCCATGACCACTCCACAAGAACTCCAGGCCACGATCTCCTCGGGCCTGCTGTCGTTTCCGCTGACCGACTTCGACAGCGAACTGCGCTTCGCCGCCAAGCCCTATGCCGACCGCCTGGAGTGGCTGATGCCGTATGGCGCGACGGCCTTGTTCGCCGCCGGCGGCACCGGCGAGTTCTTTTCGCTGGAGCCCGAGGAGTACAGCGCCGTCGTGAAGACCGCGCTCGACACCTGCCGCGGCCGCATGCCCATCATTGCCGGCGCCGGCGGCGGCACCACGCTGGCCATCCGCTACGCGCAGGAAGCCGAACGCCTGGGTGCGCAGGGCATCCTGCTGCTGCCGCACTACCTGACCGAAGGCAGCCAGGCCGGCCTGATCGCCCACGTCGAGGCCGTCTGCAAGAGCGTGAAGTTCGGTGTCATCGTCTACAACCGCGGCGCCTGCAGGCTGACGCCGCAAAGCCTGCTGGTGCTGGCCGAGCGCTGCCCGAACCTGATCGGCTTCAAGGACGGTGTCGGCGACATCGAGAAGTTCGTCGCCATCCGCCAGACCCTGGGCGACCGTTTTGCCTACCTGGGTGGGCTGCCGACGGCCGAACTCTTCGCCGGTGCCTACCACGCGATGGGCTGCCCGGTGTATTCGTCGGCCGTCTTCAACTTCATTCCGAAGACCGCCATCGAGTTCTACAACGCCCATGCCGCCGGCGACACGGCCACGACGAACCGGCTGATCCGCGACTTCTTCCTGCCCTATGTGGCGCTGCGCAACCAGGGCGAGGGTTACGCCGTGTCCATCGTGAAAGCCGGCGCCACGCTGGTGGGCCACAGCGCCGGCCCGGTGCGGCCGCCGCTGTCGGACCTGCTGCCGGACGAGGTGGAGCGCCTGCAAGCCCTGATCGCGCCGCTGGGCGCGCAATGACGAATTTCTGTTCCCTGGAGACAAGCCCATGAAGAAACTGATTGCCCTGCTGGCTTTCGCGGCCAGCACCGCCGCCCAGGCCCAGGCCTGGCCCGCCGCCAAGCCGGTGACGCTGATCGTGCCCTTCCCGCCGGGCGGCTCCACCGACCTGATCGCACGCACGCTGGCGCCCAAGCTGCAGGAGAAGCTGGGCGGCAACTTCATCGTCGACAACAAGGCCGGTGCCACCGGCACCGTCGGCGCTGGCCTGGTGAAACGTTCGCCGGCCGACGGCTACACGGTGCTGGTCGCATCGTTGGGGCCGTATGTCATCGCGCCGCACCTGATCAAGGGTGTGCCCTATGACGCGCTGAAAGACTTCGACTACCTCAGCGTCGCCGTGCAGGCACCCAACGTGCTGGTGGTGCCGACGAGCTCGCCGCACAAGAGCCTGGCCGACGTGCTGGCCTTCCACAAGGCGCAGCCGGGCAAGATGAGCTTCGCCTCGGCCGGCAACGGCTCCAGCGACCACCTGACGGCCGAACTGTTCTGGCAGCAGACCAGCACCAGCGGCCTGCACATCCCGTACAAGGGTGGGGCACCGGCGCTGTCGGACCTGCTGGGCGGCCAGGTGGATGCCAGCTTCGTCAACATCAACACCGCGCTGCCTTCGCTGCGTGCCGGCAAGCTGCGGGCACTGGCCATCACCAGTGCCAAACGCTCGCCGCTGCTGCCCGACGTGGCGACGATGGACGAACAAGGCATCAAGGGCGTGCAGGTCTATTCCTGGCAGGCGTTTGCCGCGCCGGCAGGTCTGCCGGCCGACGTCAAGAGCAAGCTGCACGGCGCCATCGTCGCCGGCCTGGCCGACCCGCAGGTGAAGGCCAAGCTGCTGGACCTGGGCTTCGAGATCGTCGGCAACACGCCGGAGCAGTTCAGCGCCTTCCAGGCCACCGAGTTCGCACGCTGGAAGAAGGTGATCGAGATCGGCAAGATCACCGCTGACTGAAGCCGCCGCCGAGGTATCCATGAGCTCCACCCCTGTCGTCACCGCGCTGCGTGTGATTCCCGTCGCCGGCCGCGACAGCATGCTGATGAACCTCAGCGGCGCGCACGGCCCGTTTTTCACGCGCAACCTGCTGCTGTTGACCGACAGCGCCGGCAACACCGGCGTTGGCGAGGTGCCGGGGGGCGAGAAGATCCGCCAGACCCTGGCCGATGCCGCGCCGCTGCTCGTCGGCCAGCCGGTGGGCCGCCACCTGCAACTGCTGCAGCAGGTGGGCAAGGCCTTTGCCGACCGCGACAGCGGCGGCCGCGGCCTGCAGACCTTCGACCTGCGAACCACCATCCACGCCGTCACCGCCATCGAATCGGCGCTGCTGGACCTGCTGGGCCAGCACCTGGGCGTGCCGGTGGCGGCCCTGCTCGGCGAAGGCCAGCAGCGCGACAGCGTGGAGATGCTGGGCTACCTGTTCTACGTCGGCGACCGGCGCAAGACCGATCTGCCCTATGACAGCGATGCCGACAACGCCGATGCCTGGTGCCGGCTGCGCCACGAGGTGGCACTGACGCCGCAGGCCATCGTGCGCCTGGCCGAGGCAGCGCGTGAACGCTACGGCTTCAACGACTTCAAGCTGAAGGGCGGCGTGCTGCCGGGCGACGAGGAAGTCGACGCCGTGACGGCGATCCACGAACGTTTCCCCGAGGCCCGTGTGACGCTGGACCCCAACGGCGGCTGGCTGCTGAAGGACGCGATCCGCCTGGGCCAGCGCATGCGCGGCATCGTCGCCTACGCCGAAGACCCCTGCGGCGCCGAAGAAGGTTTCTCCGGCCGCGAGGTGATGGCCGAGTTCCGCCGCGCCACCGGGCTGCCGACGGCGACCAACATGGTCGCCACCGACTGGCGGCAGATGAGCCACGCACTGGCGCTGCAGAGTGTGGACATCCCGCTGGCCGACCCGCATTTCTGGACCATGGCCGGCAGCGTGCGTGTGGCCCAGACCTGCCGAGACTGGGGCCTGACCTGGGGTTCCCATTCGAACAACCACTTCGACGTCTCGCTGGCGATGTTCACCCACGTCGGCGCTGCAGCGCCCGGCAAGGTGACGGCGATCGACACCCACTGGATCTGGCAGGATGGGCAGCGGTTGACCAAGGAGCCGTTGCGCATCGCCGGCGGCCATGTGCAGGTGCCGGCCAAACCCGGCCTGGGTGTGGAACTCGACATGGTCGAGGTCGAAAAAGCACACCAGCTCTACCTGCAGCATGGCCTGGGTGCGCGCGACGACGCGGTGGCCATGCAGTACCTGATTCCCAACTGGACCTTCAACCCGAAGCGGCCCGCGATGGTCCGCTAGGAGCCAACACAAGATGTTCAAGAACCTGATCGCCGGCGAATGGGTGGACGGCCCCCGCGCCAGCCGCAACATCAACCCTTCCGACACACGCGACATCGTCGGCGAATACGCCCAGGCCGATGCCGAGCAGGCCCGCGCCGCCGTGGCCGCGGCGCAGGCTGCGTTCCCGGCCTGGAGTCTGTCCACGCCGCAGCAGCGTTTCGACATCCTCGACGCTGCCGGCAGCGAGATTCTGGCGCGCCGTGCCGAGCTCGGCGACCTGCTGGCGCGCGAAGAAGGCAAGACCCTGCCCGAGGCCATCGGCGAAGTCGCCCGTGCCGGAAACATCTTCAAGTTCTTCG
>JBASTF010000271.1:0-1910 GCA_049274755.1 Rubrivivax sp.
GCGGCGCGCCGCTGCAGCGCCCAGCAGGACGATGCCCACCAGGGCCAGCGACATCGGCTCCGGCACCGAGGTCTCGGTGCCGCCACCGCCGCAGTTGTTGCCGAAGCAGCCGGACGCCGTTTCGTACGAGTCGCCGCTCAGACCCACCCCCTGCCACTTCGCGCTGTAGGGGCTGAGGAAGCTCACGCCCGAGGTCAGGAAACTGCCGGCCGTTGTCAGCGTCAGCGTGAAGTCGCTGGTCCCGCCTTCGGCCAGGCCTTGGCCGATGGCACCACCGGCGCAGTTTTGTGCCGCATACACACAGAGGTCGACCTTCTGCGAGCCCGGGAGCACGACCTTGAGGCCAGCGGACCAGATGTCCGACGCCGTCGCGCCGGTCAGCGCCGGTGACACGACGTCGATGCCCATGGACATGAAGACGTTCTGGCCGGGACCGCTGGAATTGTTCAGCGCATGCACGGCGAACTGCACCGTGCTGGCCGTGAGGCTGGTCAGCGTGAACGCGAAGCTGGTGTCCAGCGTCGCGCCGTCGACCGTGGCGTTGAAGTGCAGCGTGCTCGCGTCACCGATCGAGTCGAAGGTGACGGTCGATGCCTGGGCTGCGCCTGCAAAGCCCAGGGCCAGAGAAAGTGCCAGCTTGGTGATCGTCGTCGTTTTCATGTTGCCCTGCCGATGAACTGCTTGTCGGGACCGCATGTCGGGTGACCTGCGAATTCAACAATGCAGTTTTTGGGCCAACATTCCCAAGTCTTTGATTTGGTAGGACTTTCCCAACTTGGGCCATGCGCTGCAGCTTCGGTTTGTCAAGAAGCTCGACAGTGATCTTATGTTTGTGAGCGCACACTGAAATACTGGCCAAACACCTTGGCATCGGCCAGTTCGCGGGTCTGCAAGCCGTTCAGCGGCTCGTCGAACGGCGCGCGCGAATCCAGCCCGTCGGTGGCCGGCGAATTGCCGGCCGCCAGCACGTCGGTGACGAAGCGCTGCATCTCGGGGTTGGCCGACATGTGGGTCAACAAGGCGCCGGTCAGCGACAGCACCCGCGCCCAGATCGCGGTGTCGCCGGTTTCCTTCAGCCGGGCGCGGGGGAAGCCCCATTCGTCGAGTTGCTGCGGGTGGCGCATCGTGGACCTGCTTGTGACGAGTTGTTTCCCGCGCTATCGACCCGATTTGTAACTGGCTTGAGTCCAGCCCCTCAGAAGCTGCCGGTCGCGCGCAGCTTCTCCAGGCGCAGTGCCAACTGTTGCCGCATTTCCGCCAGGCGCTGGCGTTGCGGTTTCAGCGTTGTTTCATCGAGGCCGGCAGCGCCGTCCAGCTGCGCCTGCAAGGCCGCGATCTCGCGCATCAGCGCCACCTCGGGCGGCGCACAACCGGCGTCCTTCAGGATCTTCATCGGCATCTTCAGCGCGTCCGGCGTTTCGTCGTAGCCGTCGCCGAAGTGCAGCGGCTTGCCGTAGCTGGGCGCGGCTTTCAGCTCGCCACTGGCTTCGCTCTCCCGCAGCGACTGGCCGATGTGGTCGTCGAGCAGCTTCAGCCGGTTCTCGCGTTTCTGTTCTTCGGGGCTCATGCTCTGGCCTCCTCGGCGTCGCCCAGGCGCTCGCGCCAATGCCGGGTCAGCGGCGTCAGCGGCTTGGCCATCAGGCGTTCATTCAACAAGGCGCGGCCGATGGCGCGGCGCTTGCCCACGGCCGCGGCGGCGAGCAGCGTCTGGTCGACGAGGTCACGCTGTGCATGGCTGCCGCCGAAGCTGCGCGCCAGCGCGCGCACCGGGTAGATCAGGTCGACGGCGGCATCGGCATCACCCCGCGCCAGCGCCAGCAGGCCGCGCATCAGCGGCAGGCCGACCTCGCGCGCCATCAGGTGGTTGGCGCGGCGTGCGTCCTCGGCGTCCAGCGCACGCTGCGCACAGC
>JBASTF010000272.1:0-1645 GCA_049274755.1 Rubrivivax sp.
ATGGCCGCACTCGCACGCAGCGGCCAGCCGCGCCCGGCCGGTTTCGATGCCGCCATCGGCGCCAGCCGCAAGTTCGCCGCACGGGCCACCGAGATCTTCGGCGCCGACCAGCTGCAGGCCGAGGCCGCATCCTTCTTCGAGCTCGGCAGCCAGGCCATTGCCGCCGTCAACGGGCTGGGCGCTGAACTCACCGGCGCGCTGGTGCAGGCACTGGACGGCCGGCTGGCCGCGTCGCGGCAGCAGCTGTGGATCGAGCTCGGCGCAACGCTGGTCGGTGTGCTGCTGCTGGCCTACTTTTCGTTGGCCTTCTACATCAGCTTCATGGGTGGCGTGCGCCGCCTCAGCCGTGGCATGGGCCAAGTGGCCGACGGCGACCTGGCCCAGCACTTCGACATCGAGGGCCGCGACGAGGTGGCCGACATCGGCCGTGTCGTCGAACGCATGGCCGACCGGCTGTCGACGATGGTGGCCGAGATCCGCAGCAGCGCCGTGCGGGTCTCCAGCACCGGCGAGAAGCTGGCCAGCGGTGGCCTGGCGCTGGCCCAGCGCACCGAGGAGCAGGCGACCAGCCTGCGCCAGTTCGTCGCCACCGTGCAGCAGATGAGCGGCGCGGTCGCGGCCAATGCCGCCGAGGTGCAGCAGCTCGACACGCTGACGGCGTCGCTGCACAGCCGTGCCGAACAAGGCAACAGTGCGATGGCCGAGACCGTGGCCTCGCTGTCCGATCTGGAAAACGGCAGCAAACGGGTCGGCGAGATCATCGGCGTCATCGACGGCATCGCCTTCCAGACCAACATCCTGGCGCTGAACGCCGCCGTCGAGGCGGCACGTGCCGGCGAAGCCGGCCGCGGTTTTGCCGTCGTCGCTTCCGAGGTGCGCCAACTGGCGCAGCGCAGCGCGGCTGCGGCCGGCGAGATCCGCCAGCTCATCACACGCTCACGCGAACAGGTCGAAGGCACGGTGAACCGTGTGCAGGCCACCGGCAGCACGCTGCGCTCGGTGGTCGACGGTGTGCGCCAGGTCTCCGAGCGGCTGCGCGAGATCGCCGCCGCCAGCCAGCAGCAAAGCCAGGGCCTGGAAGAGATGGCCGCCGCCGTGGGCAACCTCGACGAGATCACGCGCCAGAACGCCGTCATGGTCGAGGACTCGCAGTCCTCGTCGCAGGCCCTGGTCGGCCGTGCCGCGGCGCTGGCCGATGCCGTGGGTTCGATCCGCCTGCGCCAGGGCAGCGCCGACGAGGCCCAGGCCCTGGTGCAGCGCGCGCAGCAGCTCATTGCAGGCCAGGGCCGCGGCGCCGCCGAGGCCGCGCTGCACAGCGCCGAACAGGGTTTTGTCGACCGCGATCTCTACATCTTCCTGATCGACCGCGAAGGCCACTACCGCCTGCACGGCGCCAAGCCGGCGATGGAAGGCAAGCGTGTGCACGAGGTGCCGGGCATCGACGGCGAGCGCTTCGTGCGCGACGCCTGGGCGGCAGCGGCGACCGGCGGCGGCTGGATCGAATACAGCATCGTGCACCCGGTCAGCGGCCTGGTGCTGCCCAAGGCCTCGTGGATCGAGGCCCTGGACCACAACCTCATCATCGGCTGCGGCATCTACCGCCAGCACGATGCGGCAGCGCCGCAGCCGGCGGCCACAGCGGCAG
>JBASTF010000273.1:0-1841 GCA_049274755.1 Rubrivivax sp.
GCCGTCAGCCGCTGCGCCGTGCCGCCGCTGCTGGGCACACGCCAGAGGTCGTCGTCGCTGACGAAGACGACGGCGTCGCCATGCAGCGTGGGCTGGCGCAGATAGGCCGGGGGCAGCATCGGAGCAGCGGGCATGCGGCACATCCTCGAAGGAGCGGGTGGCCATCATCCCACGCAGCCAGATGGTGCAGTTCCCCCCCGAGGGGGATGGTGGCGGCCACGGCCCTCCCCCATCATCGCGCCCCATTCGGGGTGGCCCCGGCTGAACAACGAGACCCGCCATGCGATTCCAGGAAACCCACGAAGGCGACTACCGCATCTACGTCGGCGCGCTCGAAGCGCCGCGCGGCGAGGGCTACATCGCCGCCGTCGTCGTCAACCGTGAGCGTGGCTTCGTCGCCGGCAAGAACCGCGAGGCCTTCCGCGACGACAGCCTGGCCTGCGGCTACCGCTGGCCCAGCCCCGACGAAGCGCTGCAGTACGCGCTGACGCGGGCGCGCGAACTGGTGCGCTCGCGCTCGCAGATGCTGGCTTGCTGAAAGGCTGGCCTACCGAAGGCCAGCGTTCGCATCGAAGGTCTCAGGCGCGGCGGCTGCGCGCCAGGCCGGCGCCCAGCAGACCCAGGGCCACCAGGGCCAGGCTGGCCGGTTCCGGCACATTGACGATCTCGCGGCCGATCTTCGTGATCGCGGCACGCTCGAAGTCGGCGAAGTTGGCGGCCGTGATGACAAAGCCGTCGGACGTGCGCACGTTGTCGTTGTACCAGTTGGTCAGACCCGTCGTGCCGTAGGTGCCGTCTTCGATGGCCAGGCCGTTGATCGTGATGCCAGCCGCTGCAGCCAGGTCACGTGCACCCTGCACCGGCGTGCAGACGGCGGTGCCATTGGGCGGCGGCGAGTTGCAGGAGAAGGAATCGAAGTTCTGCGTGCCGTCGCCCGAGACGTCGATGACCTTGCGCGTGCCCTGGTAGTTGTTGGTCTGGATGCTGCTGGTGCCAGCGACGATGCCATCGTAGACGTCGGTGCCGTTCTGCGTGGCGACCACGGTCATGCCCGACAGCGCGGCAACAAAGGCGTCGATGGCCGCCGCACTGTCCAGCTGCATCCAGGCCACGGCCTCGACGGCGTCCTGCGAGAACTGGATCACGTTGACGGCGATGCCGCCCTCGCCGGCAAACGAGAGGATGTTGGCGCGGATGCTCGCGTCGTTGAACGCGGCGACGTAGCCGTCGCGCTGCAGCGCGTACTCCACGGCGTCGACGCTGGGCGACACGTCGATCACCAGCGAGAGTTCCAGCGCCACGTTGACGGCCTGCGCCGAACCCACCATGCCCAACGCCAGGCCGATGGCGGCGGCCAGTTTCCTGAACTTCATGCGTGCCTCCTGTGATTGCACGCGCAGCCGCCTGCATAGGACGTGCCTGCCCACACCCCTAGATTGGATTCCTGCTGGCGAATCAAGACCTTGCAACGGCGGCCACGGGCCGGGCGCGGCGCTTCCGCGGGCCGGTGGCGGCGATCTGTCAGAAATCCCGACGCCCGGCGTTCTCAGTCGGGCTTGATGCCGGCCCGCAGCACGATCTCTTTCCAGATCTTCTGCTGCTGCGCGATGTAGGCGCCGAACTCCTCCGGCGGCCCGCCGCCCCCGACGGCGCTGTCGCTGGCAAAACGTTCGGTGACCGAGTTCGACTTCAGCGCCTTCAGCGATTCTTCCTGCAGCCGCTTGACGATGTCACGCGGTGTGCCCGCCGGCACCAGGATGCCGTACCACTGCGAGGTCTCGAAGTCCTTGTGGCCCAGCTCGGCCACCGTCGGCACGTCGGGCAGGGCCGGCAGGCGCTGC
>JBASTF010000274.1:0-10390 GCA_049274755.1 Rubrivivax sp.
CCGCACGCGCCTGCGCACGCCGCTCGGCGAAGAAGCTGCGCAGCAGCTCGCCGCAGGGCTCGGCCAGCACGCCGCCAGCGAGGGCCGTGTGGTGGTTCAGCTGCTTCTGCGCAAACAGGTCGATCACCGAGCCGGCGGCGCCGGTCTTGGGGTCGGGTGCACCGAACACCACACGCCGGATGCGTGCATGCACCAGGGCCATCGCACACATCGCGCAGGGTTCCAGCGTCACATAGAGATCACACTCGGGCAGCCTGTAGTTGCCCAGCAGCGTGGCCGCATGGCGCAGTGCGACGATCTCGGCATGGGCCGTCGGGTCGTGTGTCGTGATCGGCCGGTTGTAGCCGGTGGCCACCACCTGCAGCCCGTCGCCCTGCGGGCGCACGAGCACGGCCCCCACCGGCACCTCGCCGACCAGCCAGGCGTTCTGCGCCTGGTCCAGCGCCAGGCGCATCGCCCAGCGGTCGCGTTCGAGCTGCTGTTCGTCGGGACTCATCGTCGTCGGTGCACCGGGCGGCGGCGCCTCACTCCCATTCGATCGTCGCCGGCGGCTTGCTCGACACGTCGTAGGTCACACGGTTGATGCCACGCACCTCATTGATGATGCGGCTGCTGACCTTTTTCAGCAGTGCATAGGGCAGCTCGGCCCAGTCGGCGGTCATGAAGTCGCTGGTCTCGACGGCGCGCAGCGCGACCACGTAGTCGTAGGTGCGGCCGTCGCCCATCACGCCGACGCTTTTCACCGGCAGGAACACCGCGAAGGCCTGGCTGGTCTTGTCGTACCAGCCGGCGTTGCGCAGTTCCTCGATGAAGATCGCATCGGCGCGGCGCAGCAGGTCGGCGAACTCCTTCTTCACTTCGCCGAGGATGCGCACACCCAGCCCCGGGCCCGGGAACGGATGGCGGTAGACCATCTCCGGCGGCAGGCCCAGCGCAACGCCGAGTTCGCGCACCTCGTCCTTGAACAGGTCGCGCAGCGGCTCCAGCAGCTTCAGCCCCAGCGTCTCGGGCAGGCCGCCGACGTTGTGGTGGCTCTTGATCGTCGTTGCCTTCTTGGTCTTGGCGCCGCCGCTTTCGATGACGTCGGGGTAGATCGTGCCCTGGGCCAGCCACTTCGCGTTCGACAGCTTCTTCGCCTCGGCCTGGAAGACCTCGACGAACTCGCGGCCGATGATCTTGCGCTTGGCCTCGGGGTCGGTCACGCCCTGCAGATGGCCCAGGAACTGTTCGCTGGCGTCGACGTGCACGACCTTCGCATGCAGTCGGCCGACGAACATGTCCATCACCATCCGGCCTTCGTTCAGGCGCAGCAGGCCATGGTCGACGAAGACGCAGGTCAGCTGCTCGCCGATGGCACGGTGGATCAGCGCCGCGGCGACACTCGAATCGACACCGCCGGAAAGACCCAGGATGACCTCGTCGCTGCCAACCTGCTCGCGGATGCGTGCCACCGCTTCCTCGACGTGGTCGCGCATCACCCAGTCGGGCCTGGCGCCGGCGATCTGCAGCACGAAGCGTTCGAGCAGTTGCCGGCCCTGCACCGTGTGCGTGACCTCGGGGTGGAACTGCACGCCGTAGTAGCCGCGCGCCTCATCAGCCATGCCGGCGATCGGGCAGCTCGGCGTGCTGGCCATCAGCTTGAAGCCCGGCGGCAACGCAGTGATCTTGTCGCCGTGGCTCATCCAGACCTTCAGCATGCCGTGGCTCTTGCCGTCAGGTCCTGGCGTGGCGAAGTCCTCGATGCCATCGAGCAACTTCGTGTGGCCGTGTGCGCGCACCTCGGCATAACCGAACTCGCGGTGCGTGCTGGCCTCGACCTGGCCGCCCTGCTGCACGGCCATCGTGAACATGCCGTAGCAGATGCCCAGCACCGGCACACCCAGGTCCCACACCGTCTGCGGCGCACGCAGGTCGTGTTCCTCGTAGGTGCTGGCGTGGCTGCCGGAGAGGATCACCGCCTTCGGCGCGAACTCGCGGATGAAGGCGTCGCTGACGTCGTTCGGATGGATCTCGCAGTACACATGGGCCTCGCGCACACGGCGCGCGATCAGCTGCGTGACCTGCGAGCCGAAGTCGAGGATGAGGATCTTGTCGTGTTGCATGGTGTCTCAGGCAGCAGCCACCGCACGGCGGTGGGCATGGCGGCGGAAGTGGGTGATGGCGATGGCGGTGCCCACCAGTTGCAGCACCGCGCAGAAGTAGAACGGCGCGCCGATCAGCCAGTCGCCCTGCGGCCGGTGCGACACCACACCCAGCAGCGTGGCGCTGACCACCGGGGCCATCACCGCCGTCAGGCTGTTCAGTGCCGCCACCGAGCCCATGGTCTGGCCCTGGTTCGTCGCGTCGGCGGCATTGGACACCAGGCTCTGGATCGCCGCCTGCGCGCCACCGCCGAGGATGTTGCCGAAGACGATGATGACAAACATCATCCAGCCTTCGCTGGCCAGGCCGAAGCCCAGGTAGGTGAGCGTCGAGGCCACCAGACCCACGGCAGCCAGGCGCTGCGGCGAAAAACGCTTCAGCAGGTGCTTCAGCAGGAAACCCTGCACCAGCACCGACATCAGGCCCACGGTGAACAGCGACCAGCCGTTCTGCGCCGGGCCCCAGCCGAACTTGAAGGTGGTGTACAGCACCCAGGCGTTGTGCAGCGTGAACTGGGCCAGCGAGGCCAGCGCGATGACGGCCACCAGCGGCCCCACGCCCTGCAGCCTGGCCAGCCCCGACAGCGCGGCAAACGGGTGCGCGCGTTTCCATTCGAAGGGCTGGCGGCGTTCGAGCGGCAGCGACTCGGGCAGCACGAAGTAGCCGTACAAGCCGTTGGCCACCGCCAGTGCGCCGGCGACGAAAAACGGCAGGTGGATGTTGATCGAGCCCAGCAGCCCGCCCATCACCGGGCCGAGGATGAAGCCCATGCCGAACATCGCGCCCAGCAGCCCGAAGCGCCGCGCCCGGTCTTCCGGCGGCGTGATGTCGGCGACGTAGGCGTTGGCGACGGCCGCGTTGGCCTGCAGCGCGCCGCTGAACAAACGCACCGCCACCAGCATCCACAAGGCCGTGGCCAGGCCGGTCACGAAGAAGCTCAGCGCAAAGCCGCTGAAGCCCAGCAGCAGCACGGGCCGGCGGCCGTAGCGGTCGGACAAGGCGCCGAGGATGGGGGCGCCGATGAAGTTGGCGACGCCGAAGGTGAACGCGACGACACCGAACCAGAAGGTCTGCTCGGTCGGCGAGGCCGTGAAGGTGCCGACCAGCAGCGGCAGCACCGGGATGATCAGGCCGATCGCGACCATGTCGATCAGCACGGTGATCATGATGAAGGACATCGCGGCCGGGCGGCCGGCGGCGATGCTGGGGGACACGGCTGTGGCTTCGCTCATGCGGGCCGCCTGCCTACGCGGCCGCTCATTCGGCGCGGTAGTTCGGCGCTTCCTTGGTGATCTGCACGTCGTGCACGTGGCTCTCGCGGATGCCCGCCGAGGTGATTTCGACGAACTCGGCCTTGCTGCGCATCTCCTCGATGCTGGTGCAGCCGCAGTAGCCCATGGCCGCACGCAGGCCGCCGGCCATCTGGTACACGATGTTCAGCATCGAGCCCTTGTACGGCACACGCCCTTCGATGCCCTCGGGCACCAACTTGTCGGCGTTGGGGTTCGTGGTCTCGTCGTTTTCCTGGAAATAGCGGTCGGCCGAGCCGGCCTTCATCGCACCGATCGAGCCCATGCCGCGGTAGCTCTTGTAGCTGCGGCCCTGGAACAGGATGACCTCGCCCGGCGCTTCTTCGGTGCCGGCGAACATGCCGCCCATCATCACCGTGCTGGCGCCGGCGGCGATGGCCTTGGCGATGTCGCCCGAGTAGCGGATGCCGCCGTCGGCGATCAGCGGCACGCCGCTGCCGCGCAGCGCGGTGGCGACGTTGTCGATGGCCATGATCTGCGGCACGCCGACACCGGCGACGATGCGCGTGGTGCAGATGCTGCCGGGGCCGATGCCGACCTTCACCGCGTCGGCGCCGGCTTCCACCAGGGCCGTGGCCGCAGCGCCGGTGGCGATGTTGCCGCCGATGACGTCGACCTGCGGATAGTTCTTCTTCACCCAGCGCACACGTTCGATGACGCCGGCGCTGTGGCCGTGCGCCGTGTCGACAACGAGCACGTCGACACCGGCCTTCACCAGCAGTTCGACACGTTCCTCGGTGCCTTCGCCGACACCGACGGCGGCGCCGACACGCAGCTTGCCCTGGGCATCACGCGCGGCGTTCGGGAAGTCGGTCTGCTTGGTGATGTCCTTCACCGTCATCAGGCCGCGCAGTTCGAAGGCGTCGTTGACGACGAGCACACGTTCCAGGCGGTGTTTGTGCATCAGCGCCTTGCCTTCGTCCAGCGAAGCGCCTTCCCTGACCCAGACCAGGCGTTCCCGCGGCGTCATCACCTCGCGCACCGGGGCGTCCAGCCGCGATTCGAAACGCAGGTCGCGGTTGGTGACGATGCCGACGACAACCTTGCCTTCCAGCACCGGGAAGCCGGAAAAGCCATGCTGCTTCTGCAGTTCGAGCACCTGGCGCACCGGCGTGTCCGGCGTGACGCTGATGGGGTCGCGCAGCACCCCCGATTCATAGCGCTTCACACGCGCCACCTCGGCGGCCTGCTGCCTGGCCGTGAAGTTCTTGTGCACGATGCCGATGCCGCCTTCCTGGGCGATGGCGATCGCCAGGCGGGCTTCGGTCACGGTGTCCATCGCCGCCGAGACCAGCGGCAGGTTCAGCGTGATGTTGCGGGACAGTCGGGTCGAAAGACTGGTGTCGCGGGGCAACACCTGGGAATAGGCCGGCACCAACAACACGTCGTCGAAGGTGAGCGCTTTGCCGAGTAGGCGCATGCTGAGCGGGCTCCAGACGCAAAAAGCGATTATACGGACGGCAACACTTCCTCCTGACCGCCTGTGACGAAGATCACGCGCTGCCCCCCCTCGCAGGCATACACTGCCGCGATGCGTTTCCTGCGATTTCCCGCCACGCTGCCGCTGACGCTGCTACTGGCCCTGCTGGTGTCCGCCCTGCCCGCCCAGGCGCAGTGGAAGTGGAAGGACAAGGGCGGCCACATCACGGCCAGCGACCTGCCGCCGCCGCGCGACATCCCCGAAAAAGACATCCTGCAGCGGCCGGACCCGAACCTGCAGCGCCGTGCACCGCCGCCCACCGCAACCGCATCCGCAGCCACCACTGCAATGCCGGCGCGCCCGGGTGCCGACAAGGACCTGGAAGCCCGCAAACGTGCCAGCGAGCAGGAGCAGTCGGCCAAGGCCAAGGCCGACGAAGAACGCCTGGCGCAGCAGCGCGCCGAAAACTGCCGCCGTGCCCGCGGCCATGCCTCGGCACTGGAAAGCGGCCAGCGCATCGCCCGCACCAACGAGAAGGGCGAACGCGAGATCCTCGACGACAAGGGCCGTGCCGACGAGATGCGGCGCGCCAACGAGGTCATCGCGTCGGACTGCCGCTCCGGCGGCTCCTGAACCGCTAAGGCGCAGCCGCCGCCGTCTTGTGGCGCTTGTAGCGCTGGCGACGCGCTTCCTTCGGGTCCACCGTCAGCGGCCTGTAGATCTCGACACGGTCGTGTTCGCGCAGCGGCGTCGACACATCCTTCGGCTTGCACCAGATGCCGGTGCGCAGGCCATCGGCCACCAGGCCGTGGCGTTGCAGCACACCGCTGGCCTGCAGTGCATCGGCCAGCGTCGCACCGGCCGGCAGTTGCAGCAGCACCTGGTCCACCTGGCCTGGCTGCGGGCAGTAGACGACCTCGATCTGCAGCAGCGCCGGCAGCCTGTCAGCGGACGCCATACACCGCTTCGGCACGTTGGACGAAGGAATCGACGAAGGTGTTGGCCACCTTGTCGAACACCGGGCTCACCACCGTTTCCAGCGCCGCACTGGCGAAGGCATAACGCAGGTCGAACTCGATCTTGCAGGCTTGTGCTTCGCTGCCCGGCCGGCCCAATGCATGGAACAGCCAGGTGCCTTCAAGCAGCGAAAACGGGCCGTCGACCAGGGTGACGTTGACCGACTGGCCTGGCACATGGGCGTTGCGGGTTGTGAATGCATGCCGCACCCCCATGTAGTGCAGGCCCAGGCGCGCCGTCATGCCGTCGGCATGGGCCTCCAGCACGTCGGCGCGTTCGCACCAGGGCAGGAAGCTGGGATAGTCTGCGATCCCGGTGACCAGGTCGTACATCTCGCGTGGCGAGTACCACAGCAGGACAGACTTCTTCACGTGCTTCATACAATGAAGGAATTGTAGGCGGCGCCTTTGCCGCAACAGCCATGACCGCCCTGATCGCAGAAAACCGCCGCGCCCGCCACGAGTACCTCATCGACGAACAGTTCGAGGCCGGCATGGTGCTGTCCGGCTGGGAGGTGAAGGCCATCCGCGCCGGCCAGGTGCAACTGACCGACGGCTATGTGCACATCCGCGACGGCGAGCTGTACCTCATCGGCTGCCGCATCAACGCGCTGCGCACCGCATCCACCCACGTCACGCCCGAGGCCGACCGCACGAAGAAGCTGCTGATGCACCGTGCCGAGATCCGCCGCCTCATCGGCAAGGTCGAGCAGAAGGGCTTCACGCTGGTGCCGCTGAACCTGCACTACAAGGGCGGGCGCGTGAAGGCCGAGATCGCGCTGGCCAAGGGCAAGGCCCAGCACGACAAGCGCAACAGCGAACGCGAGAAGGACTGGGAACGCGAGAAGGGCCGCCTGATGCGGCACAAGATCTCGGCGAAAAACTAAAACACGGCAGCCAGCGCCTGCGCGATGTCGGCCTGCAGGTCGGCCACGTTTTCGAGCCCGATCGAAAAACGCACCAGCGTGCCCTGGTACGGCGCCGGCTGGCGCATCGCCTGCAGATCGTAGGGCACCACCAGGCTCACCGGCCCGGCCCAGGAATAGCCGATGCGGAACACACGCAGCGCGTCGACGAAGGCATCGACCTGGGCCGCGCTGTAGCGGGCATCGACGATCACCGAAAACAGCCCGGCCGCCGCGCTGCAGCTGGCCTGCCAGTGTGCGTGGCCCGGCGAGCCTTCCAGCGCCGGGTGCAGCACGCGGCCGATCTCGGGCCGTGTCGCCAGCCAGCGTGCCAGCGTGCGGCCGGCGGCATCGGTGGCCTGGTAACGCAACGCCAGCGAGGGCAGCGAGCGCAGCAGCAGTTCGGCATCGTTGCCGGCCACACCGCTGCCCAGCCGCATCGCGGCCAGCTTGATGCGGTGGTGCAAGGCCTCGTCCTGTGTGACCACCGAGCCCATCAGCACATCGCCACCGCCCGAGGGGTACTTGGTCAGCGCCTGCATCACGATGTCGGCACCCAGCGCAAAAGCGTCGAAGGCGATGCCGGCGCCCCAGGTGTTGTCGATGGCCGACGTGACACCGCGCTGGCGCGCGATCGCAAACAGCGCAGGCAGGTCCGGGAACTCCATCGTCACCGAGCCCGGGGCCTCGATCCAGACCAGCCTGGTCGCCGGGCCGATGGCCGCCGCCAGCGACGCCGGGTTCATCGGGTCGTAGAGCTTGTGCGTGATGCCCCAGTGCGCCAGTTCGTGGCGCGCAAACTCGCGGCTGGGGCCGTAGACGTTGTCGGGCAGCAGCACTTCGTCGCCCTGGCGCAGCAAGGCCATGTCGACCAGGGTGATCGCCGCCAGGCCGCTGGGCACCAGTGAGCAGAAGCGCCCACCTTCCAGCGCCGCGATGCGCTCTTCGAGTGTGAAGGTCGTCGGCGTGCCATGCAGGCCATAGGTGTAGCCGGTCTTGTGCCGCCAGTCGCGCGCACGCACCGCAGCGACGTTGGGAAAGATGATGGTCGAGGCCTTGTGCACACCGACCTGCGGCGACTCGAAGCCCGCCGGCGGCGTATAGGCCTGGTGGATCAGCCCGGTGGTCTTCGGGTCGCTCATGCGGGTACGGCGATGAGGTCGTGGCCTTCGGCGGCGACGATGCGCGCCTTCGTGAACTCACCGACCTTCAGCGTGCGCGAAGCCTTCTCGGGCGGCAGCAGCTTCACCGTGCCGTCGATCTCGGGCGCATCGGCATAGCTGCGCCCCACCCCGCCCTTGCGGCCCAGGGCCGGCGCGCTGTCCACCAGCACCTGCATCGTCGCGCCGACACGGCGTTGCAGCTTGCGCGCCGACACCGCTTCGGCCACCGCCATGAAGCGTGCACGCCGCTCTTCGCGCACCGCATCGGGCAAGGCACCGGCCAGTTCGTTGGCCGTCGCGCCGGTCACCGGCGAATAGGCGAAGCAGCCGGCACGGTCGATCTCGGCTTCGCGCAGGAAGTCCAGCAGGACTTCGAACTCGGCCTCGGTTTCGCCGGGGAAACCGGCGATGAAGGTCGAGCGCACGACGATCTCGGGGCAGATCTCGCGCCAGCGTGCCAGGCGCTCGAGGTTGCGCTCGCCGCTGGCCGGGCGCTTCATGCGCCTCAGCACGTCCGGGTGCGCGTGCTGGAAGGGCACGTCCAGGTAGGGCAGGATGCGGCCGGCGGCCATCAGCGGCAGCACCTCGTCGACATGCGGGTACGGGTAGACGTAGTGCAGCCGCACCCAGGCGCCATGCTGCTCGGCCAACGTGGCCAGCTGCTCGCAGAGCTCGAACATGCGCGTCTTCACCGGCTTGCCGTCCCAGAACCCGGTGCGGTAGCGCACATCCACGCCGTAGGCGCTGGTGTCCTGGCTGATCACCAGCAGTTCCTTCACGCCGCCTTCGAACAGCGCACGCGCTTCGTTCAGCACATCGCCGATGGGCCGCGACACCAGGTCGCCGCGCATGCTGGGAATGATGCAGAAGCTGCAGCGGTGGTTGCAGCCTTCGCTGATCTTCAGATAGGCGTAGTGCTTGGGCGTGAGCTTGATGCCGGCGGCGGGCACCAAGTCGACGAAGGGGTCGTGCGGCTTGGGCACATGCAAGTGCACGGCATCCATCACCTCCTGCGTCGCATGCGGGCCGGTGACGGCCAGCACCTTGGGGTGCACCTGCTTCACAAGATTGCCACCCCCATCGGCGGCCTTGGCACCCAGGCAGCCGGTGACGATGACACGGCCGTTCTCGGCCAGCGCCTCGCCGATGGTGTCCAGGCTTTCCTTCACCGCGTCGTCGATGAAGCCGCAGGTGTTGACGATGACGAGGTCGGCGCCAGCGAAGGTCTTGCTGGTGCGGTAGCCCTCGGCGCTGAGTTGGGTGAGGATCAGTTCGGAATCGGTGAGCGCCTTGGGGCACCCGAGCGAAACGAAGCCGACGGTGGGCGTGGAAACTGCGTTCATCGGGGGATTTTCCCCGATCCCGGCGAACTTCAGCGCTTGCCGGTCGGGAAGCCCGGGAACATCACGCCGGCGCCCGTCATCTGTTCCTGCAGCTTCTCGAACATCGTGCGCGACTGTTCGAGGTAGGTGCCCATCATGTTCTGCAGCACCGGCGCCTGGCCGCCGACGAACTGGCTCTGCAGTTCGACGAAGGTCTGCAGGTTCTTTTCCAGCAGCGCACCCATCATGCCCTGCATCGAGTGGCCGTAGAAGCGGATGATCTGCGCCAGCATCTCGGTGCTGAACATCGGCACGCCGCCGGACTCTTCCTCGAGGATGATCTGCAGCAGGATGCTGCGCGTGAGGTCTTCGCCGGTCTTGGCGTCGCGCACCTCGAAGTCCTCGGCGGCCAGCACCATGCGCTTGACGTCGGCCAGGGTGATGTAGCTGCTGCTCTGCGTGTCGTAGAGGCGGCGGTTGGGATACTTCTTCAGCGTGCGCGTCGTCGCCGCGCCGGCGGTGGCGGGCGCGGCAGTGTCGCTGGCACGGCGGGAAGCAGGCATCGCGCTCTTTCGGCAAAGGAATGATGAAAGCATTCTAGAAGCCAGACCACCTGGCAGCCCCGGGCCCTTGCGGGATTCCCCGGGCGCGGGATACCCCAAGCCGCGTCAGAACAGGTCGGCGCGGGCCAGGAAGTCGTCGACGGCCTCGGTGTAGGCACCGGGGCTGCCGAGAGCCGCATTGATCTCGAAATGGTCCAGCGCCAGCGCCAGCAACTCGGCATGGCCACCGACGGCCAGCGTGCGATCGACCAGGGCCTGCGCCGCAGCACAGCTGTCTTCGCGCGCCGCCGCACACACCAGCAGCATCGGCGCCACCGGCGCACGCTGCAGCCGCTGCAGCGGCGAGGCCAGGCGCCAGAACGCCGGATCGCTGCCGAAAGCCTGGTCGTGCAGCGGCAGGTGGCGGTGTGTCATCAGCGTTTCGACGTCCAGCGCGGCGCTGTCGATGACCACCGCGGCGCGCCAGGGTTTGCTGTCCTGCGCGGCCGCCAAGGCCGGGTCGGCGTTCAGCAGCGCAACCAGGTGCGCGCCAGCCGAATGCCCCAGCAG
>JBASTF010000275.1:0-1744 GCA_049274755.1 Rubrivivax sp.
GTCGGTGGCCCGGAGAAGGCGCGCCGCCTTCACAAGGAACGTGGCCAGCTGCTGCCGCGCGAACGGCTGGCCGCGGTGCTCGACCCGGGCTCGCCCTTCCTGGAGTTCGGCCAGCTCGCCGGCGAGGGCCTGTACGAAGGCGTGCCCCCCGGCGGCAGCATCATCACCGGCGTGGGCCTGGTCAGCGGCCGGCCGTGCATGCTGATGATCCACGACGCCACGGTGAAGGGCGGCACCTACTACGGCATCACCTCGAAGAAGCACGTGCGGGCGCAGATGTTCGCCTGGCAGCACCGGCTGCCGTGCATCACCATGGTCCAGTCGGGCGGCGCCAACCTGCCCGAGCAGGCGCACATTTTCCCAGACGACGGCCAGTTCGGTTCGATCTTCTACAACCAGATCCGCATGTCGGGCGAGGGCATCACGCAGATCGCCACCGTGCACGGCCCGTCCACGGCCGGCGGCGCCTACCTGCCGGCGCTGTGCGACGAGGCGGTGATCGTGCGCAACCAGGGTGCGATGTTCCTCGGCGGGCCGCAGCTGGTGTATGCGGCGACCAAGGAAGTGGTCGATGTCGAAACGCTCGGCGGCGGCGACATGCACAGCCGCGTCAGCGGCGTCACCGACCACCTGGCCGAGAGCGACAGCCATGCCATCGCCATCGTGCGCGGCATCGTCGCCAACCTGGGCACCGGCCCCAAGCAGCGCTGGGATGTGGCCGCAGCGAAGCCGCCGCGCCACGACCCGCGCGAGATCTACGGCATCGTCAGCGCCGACAACCGCCACCCCACCGACAACCGCGAGGTGCTGGCGCGGCTGATCGACGACAGCGACCTGCAGGAATTCAAGCCGCTGTACAGCAGCTCGATGATCTGCGGCTTCGCCCGCATCAAGGGCTTTCAGGTCGGCATCCTGGCCAACAACGGCGTCATCTTCTCCGAGAGCGCGCTCAAGGGTGCGCACTTCATCGAGCTGGCCTGCCAGCGCGACATCCCGCTGCTGTTCATCGCCGACGTGTCGGGCTTCATGGTCGGTCAGGCGGTCGAGCGCGAAGGCATTGCCAAGCACGGCGCCAAGTTCATGACCGCGATGGCCTCGGCCAACGTGCCGCGCTACACGCTGATCACCGGCGGCTCGTATGCCGCCGCCTACCTGGCGATGTGCGGCCGGCCCTTCAAGCCGCACGTGATGATGATGTGGCCCACCGGCCGCGCCGCATTGATGGGCCCGGAGCAGGCGGCGACGACCATGGCGATGGTGCGGGACAACATCCACGAGCGCGAGGGCACGAGCTGGACCGAGGACGAGAAGGAGCGCTTCAAGCAGCCCATCCGCGAGCAGTTCGAGGCCTTCGCCAGCCCCTACAACTACGCCGCCAACATGTGGTGCGACATGGTCATCGACCCGCTGGAAACGCGCGACACGATGGCCCTGCTGTTCGAGCTGGCGGGCCGCCAGCCGCAGCGCGACACGCAGTTCGGCGTGTTCCGCATGTAGGGCCGGAGGCACACCACCCATGCTCGAGAACGTTCTCCAGTGCTGCCGCGTCGTCGACTTGACGCAGAACGTTGCCGGCCCGTTCTGCACCCAGACCCTCGGCGACCTCGGCGCCGAGGTCATCAAGATCGAGCGCCCCGGCAGCGGCGACGATGCGCGCCAGTGGAAGCCGCCCGAAGTGGCCGGCGTCTCGACCGGCTTCGCGGCGCTGAACCGCAACAAGAAGAGCGTCTGCATCGACCTCGAC
>JBASTF010000276.1:0-4123 GCA_049274755.1 Rubrivivax sp.
TCGCTGCGCAGCTGCTGCTCGAGTTCGGCCACCTGCTCGACGTGGTGGCAGAGCCGGCGCCCGGCCGCGGTGGCCGTGCAGGGCTGGCCGCGCACCACCAGCACCTGGCCGATGCGTTCTTCCAGCAGTTTCACCCGTTGCGAAACGGCCGAAGGCGTCAGGTGCAGGGCTTGCGCCGCACGTTCGAAGCTGCCTTCGCGCACGACGGCGGCAAGGGCGGCAAGCAGCGGGTAGTCGAACATCCTGAACCGGGCTTCAGCGGGTTCAGCAAGTCTAAGTGGGCAGGGCGTCGGGCCTGCGGCATGCTGCGCGCCCATCATGACCACCGCCTCCAGCTTCGCCACCGGCTTCGTGCTCGGCCTTTCGCTCATCGTCGCCATCGGCGCGCAGAACGCCTTTCTGCTGCGCCAGGGCCTGCGGCGCGAGCATGTGGGTGTGCTCGTTGCCTTCTGCGCCGGCGCCGATGCGCTGCTGATGGCCGCCGGTGTTGCCGGACTGGCGCAACTGCTGGGCGCGCAGCCGCAGCTGGCGCGTGCGCTGACGCTGGCCGGCGCCGCCTTCCTGGCGGCCTATGGTCTGCGTGCGCTGTGGCGTGCGCGCCGACCGGGCAGCCTGCTGGCAGCGGCGGGCGGTGGGTTGACACGCGCCCAGGCCCTGGTCCACGTGGCGGGTTTCACCCTGCTGAACCCGCATGTCTATCTGGACACCGTGCTGCTGCTCGGCTCGGTCGGTGCGCGCCAGCCCGCGGGCGCGCAAGGTCTGTTCGTCGCAGGGGCCGCATCGGCCAGCCTGCTGTGGTTCTCGGCGCTGGGCTACGGCGCACGGGCGCTGGCGCCGCTGTTTGCGCGGCCGCGGGCCTGGCAGGGCCTGGACGTCTTGATCGGGCTGACCATGCTGGTGCTGGCGGCCGCGCTGCTGCGCGGCTAGCGCTGCCGCAGCCGGCGGCTGGGACCTGTGGTGCTTCGAACTCGCATCACAGCGCTTCGAGCGCCTGACCGGGGACCATGGCAGCCGCAGCGGCGAACGTGGCCTGTTGCGCCGGCCGGCAGGGCCGCCGCAACAGGTGTCGGACCGGTTGGTGCTCAGCGTCTCAGGCACACCACAGGCCGATGTCGTGCGCCTGCGCGGGCCAGGCTGAGCCGGCGCCACAATCGGGCCATGACGAGCAAGCCGCAAGACTGGAACAACCCCTACCGCACCGTCCGCAGCCCGCTGATGGCCCGCAACGTCGTCGCGACCTCGCAGCCGCTGGGTGCGCAGGCCGGTCTGCGCATGCTGCTGCAGGGCGGCAATGCCGTCGACGCAGCGATTGCCGCAGCCGCCGCGATGGCCATCGTCGAGCCTTGTTCGAACGGCCTGGGCAGCGACAACTTCGCCATCGTCTGGGACGGCCGCAAGCTGCACGGGCTGAACAGTTCGGGTGTTGCGCCGGCCGCCTGGAACCCGGCCTACTTCCGCCGCAAACACGGCGACAAGATGCCGCTGCGCGGCTGGGACACGGTGACGACGCCCGGCGCGGTCGCCGGCTGGGTGGCGCTGTCCGAACGCTTCGGCAAGCTGCCGTTTGCCGACCTGCTGCAGCCGGCCATCGAACTGGCCGAGCGGGGTTACGGCGTGGGTGTCATCACCGCCGACAAGTGGGCCAAGGCCGTGCCGGCGCTGGAATCGCAGCCGGGCTGGGCCCGGGCCTTCATGCCGCGTGGCCGTGCGCCCCTGCCCGGCGAACGCTTCGTCTTCGCCGAGGCCGGCGCCACGCTGCGCCAGATTGCCGCCACCAAGGGCGAGGCCTTCTACCGCGGTGCCGTGGCCGAAACACTGGTGGCCCATGCACGCGACAACGGCGGCGCGCTGACGCTGGCCGACCTGGACGCCTACCGGCCGCTGTGGGTCGAGCCCATCGCCAAGGACTTCGCCGGCCACACGGTGCACGAGATCCCGCCGAACGGCCAGGGCATCGCGGCGCTGATGGCGCTGGGCATGCTGCAGCACCACGACCTGGCGGCACATGGCGTCGACAGCGTCGCCGGCCAGCACCTGCAGATCGAGGCGATGAAGCTCGCGTTCGCCGACACCTACCGCTGGGTCGCCGACGAACGTTGCATGACCCAGGTGCGGGCCGCCGACCTGCTGGATGACAACTACCTGCGTGAACGCGCGAAGCTGATCGACCCGAAGCGTGCACAGGATTTCGCCCATGGCACGCCGCCGGCCGGCGGCACGATCTACCTGAGCGCGGCCGACGAAAGCGGCATGATGGTCAGCCTGATCCAGAGCAACTACATGGGCTTCGGCAGCGGCGTCGTCGTGCCCGGCACTGGCGTCAGCCTGCAGAACCGCGGCCATGGTTTCACGCTGGACGACAGCCACCCCAACGTGGTGGCCGGCGGCAAACGGCCCTTCCACACCATCATCCCGGCCTTCCTGACGAAAAACGGCCGGCCGGTGATGAGCTTTGGCGTGATGGGCGGCAACATGCAGCCGCAAGGCCACTTGCAGGCTCTGGTGCGCATGCTGGTGCATGGCCAGCAGGTCCAGGCCGCCTGCGACGCGCCACGCTGGAAGGTCAGCACCGGGCTGGCGATGGACGTCGAACACACGATGGACCCGGCCCTGATCGACGGCCTGCGTGGCCTGGGCCACCAGATGGTGCCGGTGCCCGACGCCTACATGGACTACGGCTCGGGCCAGTTCATCCTGCGGCTGGGCGAGCACCTGGACGACGGCTACGTTGCCGCCAGCGACAGCCGGCGCGACGGCCAGGCCGTGGGCTTCTAGGCTGCGAACAAGGCCCGCCAGCCGGCCACGCCCAGGCGGCGCAGCGTGTCGATGTTGCGCTCGTAGATCTCGGCGGCGTCCGGGAAGGCCGCCACCGCGCGCTCGATGCTGTCTTCGCGCAGCAGGTGCAGCATCGGGTGCGGCGAGCGGTTGCTGAAGTTCTCCACGTCGGCGGCGGCCGTGCCGTCGAAGCGGTAGTCGGGGTGGAAACTGGCCACCTGCAGCACACCGTCCAGCCCCAGTGCCTCGAGCGCTGTGTCGGCGATGTCGAGGAACTGGTTGTAGTCCTCGAAGTCCTGCAGCACCTGCGGGTGGACCAGCAGCGTCGTGTCGACGGCCTTGGGGTCGGCAGCGGCCAGCCATTGCAACTCGTGCACCAGGTCGGCCAACAAGGCCTCGGGATCCTGCGCGCTGCTTTCGACCCAGCGAATCTGCTGCTTCAGGTGCACGGCCTTGGCAAACGGGCACAGGTTCAGCCCGATCACGGCACGCTCCAGCCACTGCTGCGTGGCGGCCAGCGGCCCCTTCATCTCGGGGGGATACGGGATTGTCTTCCTTGCCAACTCTGCAACTGCTCTTTTTGACACCAACTCTTACAGTCCATCGCAACAACACAAGGACGTTCGATGGGACTCAGCTTCCAGCACATTGTCGCCGCCACCAGCCTCGGCCTGGGCCTGCTGGGCAGCGCCGGCGCCACGCCGCTGACGATGGAGTACACGAAGACCGCCATCGGCGGCGGCTACCGCTACGACTTCACGCTGACGCTGGACAACCACGACGGCAGCTGGGCGAGCGGCCAGCAATGGGACTGGATCGTGTTCGGCGAGGCCGGCAGTCTCTATGCACCCAGCGCGTTCGACACCAACGGCGCAGCCGCCGGCGGCCTGTCGTGGACGACGCTCAGCTACGCCGCACCGATTGTTGCCATCACGCAATCCGGCGGCGGCCACACGGGCCCAGCGCTGGCGCTGTCGAGCAATGGCATCGTCCTGCCCGGTTGGATGCCGCTGGCCTTGGGCGAGTCGCTGACCTGGTCTGGCACCTCGATCGTCGATGTCGCTGCTGGGGCGATGAAGTGGTCAACCGTGCAGTTCAGCAGCGGTGCCGTGGGCGCGAACTTCGAGACGGCCTACCTCGCAGGCACGGCCCCTTCGTACAACGTGCCCGAGCCCTCGGCCCTGGCGCTGGTGGCCCTGGCATTGGCCGGTGTCGCCGTCACGCGCCGCAAGGCCGGCGCCGTCAAGGCCTGACGCCCGGCGTTTCCAGCGGCATGCCGGCCGCGCGCTGCATCAGGTAGATCTCCAGCGCCACGGGCTCCGGCGCGCCGTCGGCCCAGGGCTCGGCG
>JBASTF010000277.1:0-8201 GCA_049274755.1 Rubrivivax sp.
TCGCCGCCTTCCTGCGTGCTCTCGGGGTCGTCGTCGGTCAGTCGGTCCAGCAGCGCCGGTTGCAGGCGGTCTTGCGCGCGCAGGTTGGCCATGGTGTGCCGCGGGCCGCTTTAGGCGGCCGCCGGCGGCTCGGCCGGCTCCTCCGCCGCTGCGGACGGCACTTCCACCAGCGTCACCGTGCGCAGGTCCATCAGGCCGAACTCGGCCGCATCGGTGCTGATCAGCCGCTGGCCGCGGCCGACGAAAACACCGGGCTCGGCTTCCTGCCACTCGGTGCGGCGGGCCAGCGCCAGCGCGTCGCCGGCGGCGAGGTTGGTGTCGGGGTAGCGTGTCGGGATCAGGCCCACGACCTCGCCACCGTTGGTGAATTCAAAATGCGCCGGCATCCAGACCGCATCACGCAGATCCTCCGGCGGGTCGATCTCGACCTTGGACAAACGGTTCCACGGCAGCCAGTAATAGCGGCCGTTGATGACGGCTTCCAGCGTCGGCCCCAGGCGCACGTCGCCGTCGGCAATCCACTCGAAAGCCTGGCCGTCGGCCGTGCCGGCGGTGGTGGGCGCCTGCTCCAGCGCCTGGGCACGCAGCTGGCGGCCAGCATCGGGTTCGCCGCGGCCTTCGCGCAGCAGCGCTTCGATCAGCAGCGCGATCCAGGGTTCGGGCTCGCCGAACAGCATCGGCACCTTCTTGCCGGCGAAGACCTGCGCACGCAGCGCCTCGCAGGCAATGGCCTCGCGGTAGGTCTGCACCATCGGCAGCGTCGCCGGGTCCAGTTCCAGCGAGACGTTGAGCTGGTTCAGCGCACGGTCCCACTGCCCCAGCACACACAGCAGCTGGAACATGAAGACACGCAGCTTGGCATCCTGCGGATGCGAACGGACTTGTTCCGTCAGCAGCTTCAGCGCAAGGGTGACGTCGCCGTCCTTCAGGGCCTGCTCTGCGGCAGCGGGGTTCGACATGGAGGCTCCGGTCGGTGGGGTCGGTCAGGTCAGGGGGAGGGGGCCGCTTCGGCGGTGAAGCTGGACGCGCCCAGGCTGCCGCCGGTCGCGCTCTGCGTCGTGTAGTCGACGGTGATGCTCTTGAAGCTCAGCGACAGGTGCTCGCTCAGCGACGGCGCGCCGCTGGCGTCGACGTCGGACTGCACTTCGTAGCTGTTGATGCGGGCCGCGGTCAGCGTGATCACGAAATAAGGCAGCGGCGAAGCGCCGCCGGACTTGCGCACTGACAGCACGACGCTGGTCAGCACCTCGTTGGTGTTCATCACGACCATCATGGCCGTCGACGCCTTGTCGACACGCTTGACGAGCTTGAGCTCGTTCATCAGCACACGCCCGGTGCGTGTGCCGCCGACGGCGGTCGGTGCGGTCATGCCCCAGCTCCAGTCGATGATGTCGATCTGGTTCGGGAAGCGTTTGTCGCTGGACTCGCCGACGATCTCCCCGGTGCGCTGGCCGGTGGCCTTGAGGAACATGTCGGAACGGGTCATGGTGCTGTGGTCTCAGACGTTCGGAAGAAAGCGCAACCCGGGGCACGGACCGGCAAAGGCCCCCACCACCGGGTGCGGCATCACGACTCGAAAGGCAACGTCAGGCGTTGTCGTTCTCGGCGATGTTGTAGACCATTTCCTTGGTCGTGTCCGGCGTGCCGTCGGCCTTCTGCGGCGTGTACTCGTACTTCACCTTGGCGAAGTTCAGGCTCACGTTCTCGGTCAGACGGTCTTCGCCGCCCGAACCGCCGCAGGACACGGACGTGATCAGCACTTCGTCCATTTCGATCTTGATGTACTCGATCGGCGCGCCCTTGCCGCCGGCCTTGCGGACGACGAGGTTGGCCTTCGGATAGTGCTGGCCGTTGCTGGCAGCAAGCAGCAGCGCGTGCGACGAGGCGTCGGTGTACTTCGTGAAGGACAGGTCCTGCACGTTGGCCTTGCCGGCGCCGCCGCCACCGCCCTGGTGGGTGGTGCCGGAGTTGCTGATGCCCCAGCTCCAGGCCAGCACGTCGATCTCGTTCGGGTGCTTCTTGTCGGTCGATTCGCCGGCGATGTCGCCAATCTTCATGAACATGTCAACAGCCATGATGCTCTCCTAAAGTGCCCGTCAATCGGGCGTTGGACGCTGCGATCTACGCCCCGTTGTCGGGCGCCCTCCGCTGCGCAGCCAGTGAAGGTGGTCAAAAAAACACTTGTTGCGCTTGCCGCCGATCAGCCGCCCTTCGCCGACGGCAGCTTGGACACCAAGCGCAGCGACACCGTCAGCCCTTCGAGCTGGTAGTGCGGCCGCAGGAAAAACTGCGAGCTGTAGTAACCCGGGTTGGCGGGGTCTTCCTTGACCACCACCTCGGCAGCCGCCAGCGGCTTGCGTGCCTTCGTGGTTTCCGACGAGTGCGCGGGGTCGCCGTCGACGTATTGCATGACCCAGGTCGACAGCCAGCGCTGGACTTCGTCGCGTTCCTTGAACGAGCCGATCTTGTCGCGCACGATGCACTTCAGGTAGTGCGCGAAGCGGCAGGTGGCGAACAGGTAGGGCAGGCGCGCGGCCAGGTTGGCGTTGGCCGTGGCATCGGGGTCGTCGTACTCGGCCGGCTTGTGCAGCGACTGCGCGCCGATGAAGGCGGCAAAGTCGCTGTTCTTGCGGTGCACCAGCGGCATGAAGCCGTTTTTGGCCAGCTCGGCCTCGCGCCGGTCCTCGATGGCGATCTCGGTCGGGCACTTCATGTCCACGCCACCGTCGTCGGTGGGGAAGCTGTGTGTCGGCAGATTCATCACCGCACCGCCGGACTCGATGCCGCGGATGCGTGTGCACCAGCCGTACTCCTTGAACGAACGGTTGATGTTCGTGGCCATCGCGTAGGCGGCGTTGGCCCAGGTGTACTTGCTGTGGTCGGCCGAACCGGTGTCTTCCTCGAAGTTGAAGGCCTCGACCGGGTTCGTCTTCGAGCCATAGGGCAGGCGCGACAGGAAACGCGGCATCGCCAGGCCGATGTACTTGCTGTCTTCCGACTCGCGCAGCGAACGCCAGGCAGCGTACTCCGGCGTCGTGAAGATCTTCGTCAGATCGCGCGGGTTGGCCAGTTCCTGCCACGAGTCCATCTGCATCAGCGTCGGCGAAGCGCCGGTGATGAAGGGGCAGTGTGCCGCGGCGGCCACCTTGGCCATCTCGCCCAGCAGTTCGACGTCGGGCGCGCTCTGGTCGAAGTGGTAGTCGCCGACGATGGCACCAAACGGCTGGCCACCGAACTGGCTGAACTCTTCCGAGTAGACCTTCTTGAAGATCGGGCTCTGGTCCCAGGCCGTGCCCTTGTAGCGCTTCAGCGTCTTGCCGAGTTCCTGCTTGGAGACGTTGAGCACGCGGATCTTCAGCTGCTCGTCGGTCTCGGTGTTGTTCACCATGTAGTGCAGGCCGCGCCAGGCACCTTCGAGCTTCTGCAGGTCTTCGTGGTGCAGGATCAGGTTGATCTGTTCCGACAGCTTGCGGTCGATGGCGGCGATCATGGCCTCGATCGAGGCCGTGACGTCGCTGCCGATCAGGTTGGTCTGGGCCAGCGCCTGCTGGGCCAGGGTCTGCACCGCCTGCTCGACGGCGCTCTTGGCGTCATCGGACTTGGGCTTGAATTCCTTCTGCAGCAGCGACGCGAGGTCGCTGCCTTCCATCGTGACGCTGGCCAGTGCAGCGGAGGATTGGGTTTCTGCCATGGAGGGCTCCGGTTTGTTCGGTTTTTGGTGGTGCGCTCTGAGAATCAGCCTTCCGAGGGCTTGGCCGACGACGCCAGCGCGCCGAGCAGGGCCGGGTCCGCCATCAGCTTGCCGATCAGTTCTTCCGCGCCACCCTTGCCGTCCATGTACGTGACCAGGTTCTGCAGCTGCTGCCGCGCCTCGAGCAGCTTGTTCAGCGAATCCACCTTGCGCGCCACGGCATCGGGGCTGAAGTCGTCCATGCTGTCGAAGGTGATGTCGACGCTGAGGTTGCCTTCGCCGGTCAGCGAATTCGGCACCTGGAACGCAACACGCGGCTTCATCGCCTTCATCCGCGAATCGAAGTTGTCGACGTCGATCTCGAGGAACTTGCGGTCGGCCACCGGAGCCAGCGGGTCCGCGGGTTTACCCGAAAGATCGGCCAACACACCCATCACGAAGGGCAGTTGCACCTTCTTCTCGGCGCCGTAAAGCTCGACGTCGTATTCGATCTGCACGCGCGGTGCGCGATTCCTGGCGATGAACTTCTGGCTGCTGCCCATGGCGGACTCCTGTCGTACGTTGAGGGGCGAAAGAGAAAGCGGTTTTCTTCGAACTGTCGTCTGGCGTCAAGAGCCGCCGGGGGTCTCGACCGTGTCGGGATCCACACCAACGACACGTGCCACTTCGGACAGCGAGTCCGGTGCCAGCACTTTCATCAGCTGCAGGAAGTCGTGGTTGATCAGTTGGCGGCCGCGGCGCAGAAACAACGGCGCCGGGTTGGTCGGCTCGGCCTTCATCAAATAGTCGCAGACCATGTCGATGGCACGCACGGCCTCTTCACGCGAGGTGACCGAGCCCGACAAGCCCCTGGACTTGCCGCCGCTGCGCGGCGCACCGTCTTCGCCGCCGCCCTCTTCGTCGGCCGCGCCTTCTTCGGCCACTTCTTCCACCGGCAGCAGGCCGACGACACCGTTCACCAGCGTGTACAGCGGCCGCAGATCAGGCCCGACGCCGATGCCCAGCTTGTCGTTGAGCAGCGAGATCAGTTGTTTGACGAGGGCCAGCGCTTCGTTGCACTGGCCCCGCAGTTCGGGGGTCTTGGCGACGGCAGCCGCCAGCATCTGCCCGATCTGGCTGCTGCCGATGTCGGTTTCGCCGCTGCGTGCCGGCGACAGGCCCAGCGCCACTTCGACGTGGCGCACCGTGAGCTCGCCGATGCTGCGGTCGGCGACGAGCCGCGCTTCGCGCAGATCGCCGATCAGACCTTCGTTCTCGCGCAGTACCGTGAGCGCGTTGACGCGGGCGTAGGGGTCGCCATCGTCCGGATCGGGCATCGGGTGCACGTGGTCCCAGTGCTGCTCGGCCAGACCGATCAACAGCTTCAGGCCCACCGGCAGGGCCGCATAGCCCATGGTGTGCAGGATGGCCCGCACCCAGAACACGGCCACACGCAGGTCGCGGGTGCGTTCGAACAAGGTGTCGGCCAGATCGACGACACCGCGCCAGTCGGCGGGCTCGGCGGGACCGAACTGCGACTCGGGCTTGCCGGCAGCAGCCTGGGAAATGGCGAGGAAGTCGTTGTCGTATTCCAGGTCGGCGCCACATGGGGCGGCTTCGTCGCCCAGCGGCTGAAGCCAGGTTGCGACCTTGTTGTCTGCGGCAGCGATATCGCTCATCGATGTGATTCTGTTTGCAACGCCTTGAAGGGGTGACGGCCGTCGACTTCAGGTGTTGGCCTTGCTGCGCTGCGAACACCCGATGCGACGATGGGCCGGGAGTGTCGCAGGCTTGCATGCATCTGAGAACCCCCAGATTCCAAGCGCTTTTCACGCTGTCAGCGAGACTTTTTCACATCCCTAGATCCTCGTCGCGGCGCGACGACGCCGCATGCGGCTGCGGGACAGCGCGGCTGGCGGCGGCCCGATCGAACCGATAACATGCCCTGACACTCTGCCACTAGAAAACGAGGTCGGGATGGGCTACCCCCCGCGCGTCACGGCCGCGCTTGCGTCTCTGGTTCTGGCCATGCTGGCCCCGTTGCCGGCCGCAGCACAAACCGCCCCGCCGACACCGAGCACGCCCAGCGTGGTGCCGCGCAGCTCGGACCTCGCACCGCTGGAAGTGGTGCCGCCGAAGGTGGCACCGGCCCTGCCGCCGGCACCGCCGCGTGAACTCGGCAAACCGGAAGACGACGTGCGACTGGATGTGACGCGGTATGTCGTCGACGACAGTGCGCCGGCCGAACTGCGCGCCGCATTGCCGCGGCTGACGGCGGCCTTCGTCGGCAAGGAGCGCAGCTTCGAAAGCCTGGTCAGCGCCGCCGCCGAAGTCACGCGCTTCCTGCAGCGTGAACTGGGCTACTACCTCGGTTATGCCTACCTGCCCGAGCAGACGCCGCAAGGTGGTGTCATCCGCATCGCCGTGCTCGAAGGCCGGCTCGACCGCGTCGTGCTGAACTGGAGCGATGCGCTGCCGGTGGACCGCGCCATCGTCGAGTCCTACCTCGCGCGCCTGGTGCCGGGCAGCGTGCTGAAGGTGCGCGACGTCGAACGTGTGGTCTTCCTGCTGAACGACCTGCGTGGCATCACCGCGCGGTTCGAGGTGCGTGCGGGCAGCACGCCCGGCACCGCAGCCCTGGTCGTGACACCGCGTGCCGAAAGCCGCTGGACCGGCCGTGTCGACCTCGACGCCAACGGCTCGCGGGTGCTCGGCATCTACCGCCTAGGCGGCCTGGTCCAGCGCAACAGCCCCTTCGGCCGCGGCGACGGCCTCACCGCCACGGCCCTGGTGTCCACCACCGGCGGCATGAGCTTCGCGCTCTTCGGCTACACCACGCCGGTCGGCAACGACGGCTTCAAGGTCGGCACCTCGTTGTCGGCGGTGAAATACAAGCTCGACGAAGAAGAGTTCCCGCTCGGCCTGGACGGCACGGCCACCACCTTCAACGCCTATGCGCTGTACCCGCTGGTGCGTTCGCGCAACTTCAACCTGTTCACGCTGGGGTCCTACGAACGCAAGAGCTACGCCGACAGCATCGCCGGTGTCACGACGAAGAAAAACGTCGACACGCTGGCGCTGGGTGCCACCGGCGACTTCCGCGACAGCCTGCTCGGTGGTGGCGTCAACACCTACGAACTGAGCGGCGTCGTCGGCCAGGTCGGCTACCCCGGCGGCCGCACGCCCGGCCTCACCGATGCCGAGAAGTTCGGCAAGGTCACCTACGGCTTCACGCGGCTGCAGGACGTGTTCACGAACCGCATGCTGTTCTACGTGGCGCTGCGCGGCCAGCACGCGGTGCGCAACCTCGACACCACCGAGCAGTTCCGCGTCGGCGGCCCCGAGGGTGTGCGCGCCTTCGCCAGCGGCGAGGGCACCGGCGACCTCGGCGCCGTGCTCAGCACCGAACTGCGCTTCCTGCCGCCGGAAGACTGGTTCGGCCGCACCGCCCGCGAGATGGTGTTCAGCCTGTTCGCCGATGCCGGCTATGTGCGCTTCCGCGCCGAACCGGCGCAGAAGCCCGTCAAGGCCGAAGCCAACCAGCTCAACCAGGCCAAGTTCGGCGGCTACGGCATCGGCCTGTCCTGGGTGAAACCCGATGAGTTTGCGCTGCGCTTCAGCCTCTCGAAGCCGGCGCGCGGCGAACCCAAGAGCGACCCCGTGGTGCGCGACCCGCGCATCTACGTCCAGATCACACGCCCATTCAACTGAAGCCGCCATGAGCCCACGCCAGACGAGTCGCCGCGCACAGGGACGAACACAAGCACGTTGTTTTGCGTTGCGCCCGATCAGCCTGGCCGCGTGCCTGGCGGTCGCAGCGCCGGCCAGCTTCGGCCTGCCGCAGGACGCCGTGCCCAGCTTCGGGCAGACCACGGTGCGGCAGACGGCGCCGAACCAGCTGGACATCGTGCAGAGCACACAGCGCGCCGGCATCGACTGGACCAGCTTCTCCATCGCCGCCGGCGAAAAGGTCGTTGTCACCCAGCCCGGCACCAGCTCGGTGCTGCTGAACCGCGTGCTCGGCAACGACCCCTCGCAGATCTTCGGCAGCCTGCAGTCCAACGGCAGCGTCTGGCTCGTCAACCCACGCGGCATCGTGTTCGGCGCCGGTTCGCGTGTGGACGTCGGCGGCCTGCTGGCCAGCACGCTGAGCATCACCAACGAAGACGCCGCGTCGGGCCGCCTGGTGCTGGGCCGCGGTGCCGGCACCGCCGGCGAGCTGCGCAGCGAAGGCCAGATCACGGCGCCGAACGGCAACGTCATCCTGGTTGCGCCGCAGCTCACGCACAGCGGCAGCATCGACGCCCGCCGTGTCGGCCTGGCCGCTGCCACCGACGTGACGGTGGACATCGAAGGCGACGGCCTGATCTTCTTCAACCTGCGCAACGACGGCACGCTGGACACACGTCTGTCGCTGCTGGGCAACGTGCTGGCCGACGGCGGCCTGGCCGAGATGCGCGCCGCGGCCCGCGCCGGCTTTGCCGACACGGTGCTGAACATGGACGGCATCGTGCAGGCGCGCAGCCTGGGC